>NZ_JAXOJX010000007.1:0-144911 GCF_034427735.1 Azohydromonas lata | reverse complement strand
AGAGCCCGGCACCGCCGCCGTGCTCGTGACCAGCGCGCGCCTGCCCCAGCGCGAGGACTTGCCGCTGCGCCATGCCTGGGTAGCGGCGCAAGAGGGCAAGGTGCTGGACCGCAACGTCCCCACGCCGGCCGGCGCGGCTTCGGCCCACCCCGAATGGCACTTCGAGCCCGCGCGCAAGCAGCGCCGCGCATTGGCACCCGTCTCCAACGAGAGCGGTGCCGCGCGCATGGCCAAGGCCACGGGCACGGCGGACACGGGCAAGAAGAGCGGCGCCGTCATCCGCGACGGCTCGGCCATGGAGAAGGCGCAAGCCCTGCTGGACCACTTGCGCAAGCTGGCCCTGGTGCAGCCAAGCCACTGATTTCAGCAACCGAAACTGTCCATGCATGCTTGTTTTCAAGGTCAGCCATGGGCACTTGTTGCCAACCTGCTGTTTCAGGTGGCCCGTGAAAACCGCCGTGCATCCATTGCTTTTTGGTTGCCTGAAGCATCTAAATGATCATTGAGAAGATGCCGCACACCATGAGCGCAGGTTTTCGCGAAGGGCCCGGCATGGCTGGCCGGCGTTGATCCCTGCCCACACCGCCTCACCATGGTCCACCCCCCTTTCGCCTTGCTCGACGACTGCGGCGCCACGCCAGGGCGTCCTTCAAGCCGGCTGTATGGCGGCTTCGTGCGCGAGCACCGCTGCACCGATCCGGCGAAGCTGGACGAGGTGATGGCCGCCGTGGACAGCGACATGGCTGCGGGCCTGCACGCCGTCGTGCTTGCGGACTACGAGTGGGGCGTCAAGCTGCAGCGTCCTGGTGGACGGGTGGGGGCGGACACGGGTTGCGATGGCGGCTCGGCGCTCAGGCTGCTGATGTTCTCGGACATGGCGCTCTTGTCCAGAGAGCAGGCGGATCAATGGATGGCGAGCGCGGTGGGACAGGCGGGCACAACGGGACAAGCCGGCGTGGCCTTGTGGCGCGAGAGCCTGGACGAGGCGGCGTTCCACGGCGCCGTGGACGCCATTCACCAGGCCATCCGCGAAGGGCAGACCTACCAGGTCAACTTCACCTACAGGCTCTGCGGCCAGGCCGTAGGCACGCCGGCGACGATTTACAGCCAGCTCCGCTCCCGGCAGCCGGTGCGCTATGGAGCGTTCCTGGCACTGCCTGCGGGCGGTGACGTCGATTTCGTGCTGTCGTGCTCGCCGGAGCTCTTCCTGCGCCATGCGGCGGGCGTGATCACGGCGCAGCCGATGAAGGGCACGGCGCCCCGGTGTCCGAACGCTGAAGACGACAGGGCCATGGCACGGTGGCTGGCCCTGGACGTGAAGAATCGGGCCGAGAACCTGATGATCGTGGACCTGCTGCGCAACGACATGGGCCGCATGGCCGTGCCGGGCTCCGTGCGGGTGCCGGCACTGTTTGACGTCGAGTCCCATGCATCGGTGTTCCAGATGACGTCCACGGTGCAAGCGGCAGTGCGGCCGGACGTTGGATTTGCGGACGTACTGCGGGCCACGTTTCCCTGCGGGTCCATCACCGGGGCGCCCAAGCTCCAGACGATGAAACTTATCGAGGCGCTGGAATCAACGCCGCGCGGCCTCTACACCGGAAGCATTGGCTGGCTGGAGCGGCCCGCCGACGGGCGCCGTTGCGGGGATTTTTGCCTGTCGGTCGCCATCCGCACGCTGACCCTGGGTCCTGAGATGCAGGGCATGAGAGAGGCCAGGCTTGGCGTGGGCGCCGGCATCGTGCTCGACAGCGACGCGGGCTCGGAATTGGCCGAGTGCAGATTGAAGGCGCGCTTTGCCACGGCGCCGTCACCCTGGTTCGACGCCTGCCAGGCAGGCGCGGAGCCTTCTCGCGAAGGCGATGGTCCGGCGCAGGTGTCGCCGGCTCGCGCGACGGCGTTTGCGCACGTCACCTCGTCCCTGTAGTTGCGTATGAATTTGGGCCGGATGCATGCGGCCATGGAGCAGTAAGGAGCGTCCCATGACAGAGACCAGCGGTGTGTCCGTGGAGTACCAGCGGGCCTTTGCCGAGCTTGAGCGCAGAGCGGCCTTGGGCGAGGTCACGCTCGCGCAGCTCAGGCGGGAAGTTTTTGAGCTTCGCGAGAAATTCTCCTGCGGGCTGCCGGTAGTGTTGCACCGGCAGCCGTTGCCGCACTGAAGCTTCCCGCGGCTTCAGCCGTTTCGCTCGGCCCTGCTGACCCGCGCGGGGCGGGCACGCGCGCGCCTGCGTGTTCCGCCTGGGCATGACCGAGCAAAACCCGGTCGTCGTTTTTGAGCAAGTCGATGTCGTGCGAACTGCGCAAAGCTCGATGGGATGCTCATCTAATGCCCCAACGATGTCCTTCCCCGTCACTTGCAAGCGGACGGGATAACTACTTGGCCAGCATTTTGGACGCGAGTTGCCAAATGCAAGCGAAAGGACCGTGCCCCTCTTTTCAAGAATACGAGGATGGCCGGATTCGCGCCAAAGAAGATCTTTAGGAGACAGCATGGACGCAAAAGTATCGGCACGAATCAAGACGCGCCCTCCACACCGCAGTGCGGTGGCATCCAACGAGAATATTCAAATATTAGGTTTGGATGTCCACCGCATCGTATGTCCGGCCGCGGTGCTCATGATCGTGGCTTTGGTAATTTATTCGGTTTCGGATCCAGCCAGCGCCGGGCACTTTCTTAACAAGGCAAAAGACTGGACCATCGTCAATTTTGACTGGTTTTATATCATCGCCGGCAACGCCTTCGTTGCCTTTTGCCTCTTGCTCGTGCTGTCGCCCGCGGGCAATGTGCGGATAGGCCGTGGCGAAACCAGGCCGGAATACGGAATCGTTTCCTATTTTTCGATGCTGTTTGCGGCCGGTATGGGTGTCGGCCTGTTGTTTTGGGGTGTGGCTGAGCCGCTGGCCTATTACACGGGCTGGAGCCATACGCCTCTCAATGTTCCGAAGGAAACGCCGGAGGCCGTGCATGCGGCGATGGGTGCGACGCTGTTTCACTGGGGGCTGCATCCCTGGGCTGTTTACTGCATCGTCGCATTGATCATTGGTTATTTTGCCTACAACCGTGGGCTTCAAAACTCTCTGAGGTCGGGCCTTGAGCCGCTGATCGGCGCGGCCCACAAGGGGTGGATAGGCCATGTGGTGGATATCTTCACGATTCTCCTGACCACGTTTGGCCTGTCTACCTCGCTGGGCCTGGGTGCCATGCAGGCGGCGGCCGGCATGCATCATGTGTTTGGCACGCCCAACTCATTTGCGATGCAGGCGGGTTTCATCGTCTTCGTCTCCGTGCTGTCGGCGCTGGGGGTGGGAGCGGGCATGCATGCCGGCATCAAGCTGCTGAGCAACATCAATATGGCGTTGGCGCTCGGCCTGCTCATTTTCGTCATCATCGGCGCCGGCGTCGTGAGCTTTATCGCCGGCCTGGGCTCGAGCACCGCGGATTACGCCGAGTATTTTATTCCCCTGGCAAATTGGGCCGGCCGAAAAGACTCGGAGTGGTTTCGCGGCTGGACGGTTTTCTATTGGGCCTGGTGGGCCAGTTGGGCGCCTTTTGTCGGCATGTTCATTGCCAGTATTTCGCGGGGCCGCACGGTCCGGCAAATCGTGATCTCGGTCATGATTGCGCCCACCCTGGTGGCCTTGCTCTGGATGACTGCATTTGGCGGCGCCGCCATTCATCAGGCCGAAAGTGGCGTGGGCGAGCTCGCGGGCGGTATCAAGGACGTCACGCTGACCCTGTTCTGGTTCCTGGAGGCACTGCCTTTCGCCCAACTGACCTCATTTTTGGCCGTGATACTGCTGGCCATATTCATGGTGACCTCGGTCAACTCCGGCTGTCTGGTGGTCGACACGCTGGCCTCAGGCGGCAAGGAGACCACCAGCGGATTTCAAAAGGTTGTTTGGGCAGCCGTGGTCGGTGTGGTGACGCTGGTCTTGTTCATCGTGGGTGGCGATGACGCGCTGAAGGCGGCACAAGCGGGTGCCATTGCGCTGGGCTTGCCTTTCATGGCGCTGATGTTCGTGCTCATGCTCGGCCTGTTCAAAGCGCTCATCGGCGAGCATAAGAAGCGCGCTTGGTAAAGGCCCCGGGGTGGCTTGTGTTCGAGATCCGGATGGATCTTGGCCCCGCCACTCCCGGGCAGCAGGACGTCAGCCCCGCAGCGATGCCAGCCAATCGTCCAGCGCCTGCATGAACGCCGCGGGCTGTTCCAGCACGCTCAGGTGCGAGGCCTCGCGCAACACCACCAGCCGCGCGCCGGGGATGGCGCGCGCGAGGGTGTAGGCCATCTCCGGCGGCGTGCCCTGGTCCAACTCGCCGCCGATGACCAGCGTAGGCACACCGATGCCTGGCAGCCGCGCGGTGGTGTCCACGTCGCGGATGGCTTCGCAGCAGGCGATGTAGGCGGCGCGGTCGCAGCCCAGCACACGCTCGCGCCAGTGCGCCACGGCCCGGGGCTGCTCGGCGTGGAAGCCGGCATGGAACCAGCGCTGCAGCGCCCCGTCCACGATGGCTTCCAGCCCGCCCGCGCGCACGCCGGCAATGCGCTGCGCCCACCCGGCGCGCGCTTCGGCCGGGTAGCCGGAGGTGGTGTTGGCCAGCACCAGCGCCTGCACCTTGTGCGGGTGCCGCAGCGCCAGCTCCTGGCCCACCATGCCGCCCATGGACAGGCCTATCCAGGTGACGGCGCCCAGCTCCAGCTCGTCGATGAGCCGCGCCGCGTCGTCGGCCAGCTCGGCCACGGTGTACGGCCCGCCCGGCGCCGGGCTGCGGCCATGGCCGCGCTGGTCGTAGCGCAGCACGCGGGCATGCGTGGCCAGGTGCGCGGCCAGCGCGTCCCACATCGTCAGGTCGCAGCCCAGGGCATGGGCCAGCACGAAGGTGCGCCGCGCGGCCCGGCCGTCGCCCGGGCCTTCCAGCACGTAATGCAGGCGCGGGGCGCTGCGGGTGAGGCCGTCCATGAAAGCCCCCCGCCTCACACGCGCTCGACGATCAGCGCGATGCCCTGGCCCACGCCTATGCACATGGTGCACAGCGCGTAGCGGCCGCCCGTGCGCTGCAGTTGGTTGACGGCCGTGGTCACCAGCCGCGCGCCGCTGGCGCCCAACGGGTGGCCCAGCGCGATGGCGCCGCCGTTGGGGTTCACGCGCGGGTCATCGTCGCGCAGGCCGAGCTGGCGCAGCACCGCCAGGCCTTGCGCCGCGAAGGCCTCGTTGAGCTCGATCACGTCCATCTGCGAGAGCTGCAGCCCGGTGAGCTGCAGCACCTTTTGCGTGGCCGGTGCCGGGCCTATGCCCATGATGCGCGGCTCCACCCCGGCCGTGGCCATGCCCACGACGCGCGCGCGCGGCACCAGGCCGTGGCGCGCCGCGGCGGCCTCCGAGGCCAGGATCAGCGCGCAGGCGCCGTCGTTCACGCCGGAGGCATTGCCCGCGGTCACGCTGCCGTCCGAACGCACCACGCCCTTGAGCTTGGCGAGCGCCTCCAGGCTGGTCTGGCGCGGATGCTCGTCCTGGCCCACCAGCACGGGGTCGCCCTTCTTCTGCGGCACGGCCACCGGCGTGATCTCGGCGTCGAAGAAGCCCGCCTCCTGCGCCGCCACCGCCTTCATCTGCGACGCCAGCGCCATGCGGTCCTGGTCCTCGCGGCTGATGCCGAACTGCTGCGCCACGTTCTCCGCCGTCTCCGGCATGGAGTCCACCCCGTAGCGCTCCTTCATCAGCTTGTTGACGAAGCGCCAGCCTATGGTGGTGTCGTGGACGGCGTTGTCGCGGCTGAAGGCGGACGTGGCTTTCGGCATCACGAAGGGCGCGCGGCTCATGCTCTCCACGCCGCCGGCGAGCATCAGCTGCGCCTCGCCGGCCTTGATGGCGCGCGCGGCCGTGCCGATGGCGTCCATGCCGGAGCCGCACAGGCGGTTGACGGTGCTGCCGGGCAGCGACAGGGGCAGGCCCGCCAGCAGCAGCGACATGCGCGCCACGTTGCGGTTGTCCTCGCCGGCCTGGTTGGCGCAGCCGTAGATCACGTCGCTGAAGGCTTCCCAGTCCAGGCCGGGGTGGCGCGCGGCCAGGGCCTTGAGCGGCACGGCGCCCAAGTCGTCGGCCCGCACGGAAGAGAGGCTGCCGCCGTAGCGGCCGAAGGGCGTGCGCAGTGCATCGCAGATGTAGGCGTGGGTGCTCATGGGAGTGTCTTTCGCAGGGCTTGTGAAGCTCAGGCCTGGCGCAGCGTCACGCCGGGCGTGAGCGCCTGCAGGTCGCGCAGGGTGAGGCCGGGGGCCAGCTCGATGACGGTGGCCTCGCCGCCGGCCAGGTCGATGACGGCCAGGTCCGTGTAGAGGCGGCTCACGCAGCCCAGGCCCGTGAGCGGGTAGCTGCACGCGCTCACCAGCTTGGCCTGCCCGTCGCGGGTCAGGTACTCCATCATCACGAAGGTCTTCTTCGCGCCTATGGCCAGGTCCATGGCGCCGCCCACGGCGGGAATGGCGTCCGGCGCGCCGGTGTGCCAGTTGGCCAGGTCACCCTGCGCCGAGACCTGGAAGGCGCCCAGCACGCAGATGTCCAGGTGGCCGCCGCGCATCATCGCGAAGCTGTCGGCGTGGTGGAAGAAGCAGCCGCCTGGCAGCAGCGTCACGGGCTGCTTGCCGGCGTTGATGAGGTCGAAGTCCTCCTCGCCCGCGGCCGGCGCCGGGCCCATGCCGATGACGCCGTTCTCGGAGTGCAGCACCACTTCCTTGTCGGCCGAGAGGTGGTTGGCAACCGCGGTGGGCAAGCCGATGCCCAGGTTGACGACGGCGCCGTCAGGGATGTCGCGCGCGACGCGCTGCGCCATCTGCTCGCGCGTCCAGCGCGTGGCGGGGGGAGAGACTTTCACGGGGGTGGCTTGTGCGCTCATGGTCGTATTCCTGGCTCAGGCGGCCTGCTTGAAGCCGCCGGCGGCGGTGGCGACGCGGTCGACGAGGACGACGCGTTGGACGAACAGCCCCGGCGTGACGACGGCTTCCGGGTCCAGCCGGCCCAGCTCCACGATCTCGTGCACGGTGGCCACCGTGGTCCTGGCGGCCATGGCCATGATCGGACCGAAGTTGCGCGCCGTCATGCGGTAGGTCAGGTTGCCCCAGCGGTCGCCTTTTTCCGCCTTGATGAGCGCGTAGTCGGCGTGGATGGGCGACTCCAGCACGTAGTGGCGGCCGTTGATCTCGCGCGTTTCCTTGCCCTGCGCCAGCGCCGTGCCGTACCCCGTGGGCGTGAAGAAGCCGCCTATGCCGGCGCCCGCGGCGCGGATGCGCTCCGCCAGGTTGCCCTGCGGCACCAGCTCCAGCTCGATCTCGCCGGCGCGGTAGAGCGCGTCGAAATGGTGGCTGTCGGCCTGGCGCGGGAAGGAGCAGATGATCTTGCGCACCCGCTTGAGCGAGAGCAGCCGCGCCAGCCCCGTGTCGCCGTTGCCGGCGTTGTTGTTGACGATGACCAGCTCGCGCGCGCCGGTGTCTATCAGCGCGTCTATGAGCTCGTTGGGCTGCCCGGCCGTGCCAAAGCCGCCGATCATGACGGTGGCGCCGTCGCGGATGTCCGCCAGGGCCGCCGCCGCATCAGGCACGATTTTGTCGATCATGGAACTGCTCTCTGGATGGGCCGGCCGCAGCCGGCCAGCGAAGGAACACACGGGCGCCGGCCCCTTGAGCGCCGGCCGGGCTTATGTTCTAATAGCGAACATTGGTTCGTAATAAGAACAACTGAGGTGCGCAGGCTAAGGACGCGACGCCGGCCTGTCAAGGCCATGGCGGCGCGGCCGTGTGGCTTTACCTCGGCCTTTGGAGCGGAAAACGATGGCGGGCAAGAGAGCGCAACAGGCGGAGCAGGACCCTCAGGCGGAAGATGCGCCAGACGCGGCGCACGCGGACGCGGGCGAGGCGTTGAAACCCGGCGACGGCTACGTGCAGTCCTTCGCGCGCGGGCTGGAGGTGCTGCGCAGCTTCGGCGCGCAGGCGCCGGCGCAGACGCTGTCCGAGGCCGCGCAGCGCGCGGGCCTCACGCGCGCGGGGGCGCGGCGCATCCTGCTGACGCTGCAGACGCTGGGCTACGTGGAGCAGGACGGGCGGCAGTTCCGCCTCACGCCCAAGGTGATGGAGCTGGGCTTTGCCTACCTGAGCGCGCAGCCCTGGTGGCACCTGGCGCAGCCGCTGATGGAGGAGCTCACGCAGCAGCTCAAGCAGTCCACCTCGGCGGCGGTGCTGGACGGGGCCGACATCGTCTACGTGCTGCGCGTGCCCATGGAGAAGATCATGTCCATCAACCTGGGCGTGGGCTCGCGGCTGCCGGCGCACTGCACGTCCATGGGCCGCGTGCTGCTGGCCGGGCTGGCCGAGGAGCAGCGCGAGGCGCGCGTGGGCACCCTGGTGCTGGAGCCGCTGACGCCGCGCACCATCACCGACCCCGAAAAGCTGCTGGCCACGCTGTCGCAGGTGCGGCGCCAGGGCTACGCGCTGGTCAACGAGGAGCTGCAGTTGGGCCTGATGTCGCTGGCCGTGCCCATCAAGGACCGCGGCGGCCGCGTGATGGCCGCCATCAACGTCAGCAGCCCGGCGCAGCGGCAGACCGCCGCGCAGATGCAAAAGGCCTGTCTGCCTGCGCTGCAGGCGGTGGCCGAGCGCATCAGCGCCATGCTGCCGCGCTGAAGGCGTCGGCGCGGCGCGGCGCGGCGCGCGGGCGGCGCATCTTTCTTTCAAGGCGTCCTCGATGAGGTGCCTTCCTGTCGGCCCGGTCGCGCCGAGTAGCGCGATGGTCTTTTTCCCGGCGATGAGGTCACGCGGCCTTCGCCAACAAGGCCTTGATGGCCGTTTCGGCATTGGCGATGGCGGCCTTCACCGCATCGGGGCCGAAAACCGTGCCTTCGACGCGCACCACTTCAACATCGGTCAGGCCGATGAAACCGAGCAGGTGCAGCAAATAGTTGGTCTGAAAGTCGAACGGTGCCCAGGCACCTTCCGAGAACACGCCGCCAGCAGCGGTCACGAGATAGACCTTCTTGCCGGTCAGCAGTCCTTTCGGCCCGGCGTCGCCATAGCTGAAAGTGACGCCTGGCCAAGTGACGTGATCGAACCACGCCTTGAGCTGTGAGGGCAGACCGAAATTGATCATGGCCGAACCGAGCACGATCACGTCGGCGACCTTCAACTCATCTACGAACGCTTGGGCGAACTTCACCGCCTCGACCTGTTCCGGCGTGTGATCTTCAGCCGACCTGATCCGGCCTTGGATGTAGGCCGGCGTGATGTGCGGCGGCGGATTTGCCGCGAGGTCGCGCACGGTCAGCGGGCCGCCCAAGCGGGCCTGGATGCCTTCGGCGATTTCGGTGGCAAAGCGGCTGGAAAGGCTGTCAGCCCCGCGCGGACTGGAAGTAACCAGCAGAGTATGGCTCATGATGTTCCTAGGTATAAAATGAGAACTAAGTCAAAAGTTGATTCTGACTTACCAATTCATACAGAGGATCGTAAAGTTCCTTCCTTTTCCCCACAAGAAGGCACATGCATGTCACCTGGTCACAGCGAGCTACCTGCCGATATGCCTGCACCTGACGCTGGCGGCTGTCTGGCAACCCGTGAAATCCTGGATCGCATCGGCGACAAGTGGAGCCTCTACATCGTGGCCGTGCTGGCCAATGGCTCGCGGCGCTTTAACGAATTGAAGCGCGGCATCGACGGCATTTCCCAGCGGATGCTGACGCTGACGTTGCGCGGACTGGAACGCGACGGACTGGTAACGCGAACGATGTATCCGACGATTCCTCCGCGCGTCGATTACGAACTCACTGACATGGGAAGAACGCTGTTGAAGCCTGTCATGGCGCTGGTCAACTGGGCGAACGAAAACCAGGTCGCCATTGCCGAGGCGCATAAGCGTTTTGACGAGGCGCCGGAGCCCGATCAAGTCTTGGTTCAGGGCGTTGTCTACCAGCGTCGATAAGCGAGCCCCAGGCTGTTGGGCCTGTGCCAATGCAGCGGCGTCATTTCACCAACGGCGCCGCGTTGGCGCCCGATTTCCCACGACACACCGCCGCCGCGCACCGGTTCGCAGTGACTCAACGGTGGCCGACCGCATCAGCAGCCATGCTGCCGCGCCGAGGCCTCCATGGCGGCGCAGCGCGCGGGCGGGTGGCGGGCCTCACCCCCGGCTGCTGACCAGCTCCTTGAAGTGCCCAAGCAGCGCCGAGCGGTCGCCTCTCCTGAAATTCATGATCACCGGCGAGACCACGCCGGCCTCGGCCACGGGCCGGTAGTCCACGTCGTCGCGGTGCAGCCGGCGCACCGACTCCGGCACCAGCGCCACGCCCAGGCCTGCGGCCACCAGGCCAATGGCGGTTTGCAGCTCGTTGGCCTCCATGGCCACGCGCGGCGCCAGGCCGTGGCCGCGGAACATCTGCAGCACCTGGTCCGCGTAGCTGGGCCGCGGCCGCGCCGGGTACAGCACCAGCGGCTCCTCGGCCAGCAGCGCGAGGCTCAGCCGCTCGTGGCGCAGCAGCGCGTGGCGCGCGGGCAGGGCGGCCACCACGGCCTCTTCCAGCACCGTCTCGGCCTGGATGTCGGGGTCGCCCAGGGGCAGGCGGCCAAAGCCCACGTCGATGCGCCCGGCCTTGAGCGCGTCGGCCTGCTGCACCGTGGTCAGCTCCGACAGGCTCACCTCCACCTCCGGGTGGTCCGCGCGAAAGCGCCGGATGAGCTCCGGCAGCAGCCCGTACAGCGTGGACGGGACGAAGCCGATGCCGAACCACGCGCGCTGCCCCTGCGCGATGCGCCGCGTCGCCTCGCCCACCTCGGCCAACCGGCCCAGCACCTGCACCGTCTGCTCCAGGAAAAAGCGCCCCGCCGGCGTGAGCTGCATGGGGCGCGCCTTGCGGTCCAGCAACTGCGCGCCCAGCGCCTCTTCCAGTTGCTGTATCTGGCGGCTCAGCGGCGGTTGGGCGATGTGCAGCCGCTCGGCGGCGCGGCTGAAGTTCATCTCGATGGCCACGGCCTCGAAGTAGCGCAGGTGTCTCAGCTCGATCATGGGGTTTGTACCGGGGAACGATACCTTTGGGGTATCGCGAAGGATGCCAACGATATTGGACGCCGAGCCCCCTGGCGCCGAACATGTGGACATCCCCCACGCAATACCCGGCATGAAACCCGCAACCATTGTTTCCATGGAGGCCGTCCTGGTGGACCTGCCCACCATACGGGCCCACCAGCTGGCCATGACGACCATGCACCGGCAGACGCTGGTCATCGTCAAGCTGCGCTGCAGCGACGGCATCACCGGCATCGGCGAGGCCACCAGCATCGGCGGCCTGGCCTACGGCGACCAGAGCCCGGAGAGCACCAAGCTGGCCATCGATGCCTACCTGGCACCGCTGCTCATCGGCCAGGACGCGGGCAACGTCAACGCCGCCATGGCGCTGGCGGGCAAGCAGGTGCAGGGCCAGTCCTATGCCAAGTCGGCGATAGAGACGGCGCTGTTCGATGCCCTGGGCCAGCGTCTGGACCAGCCCGTGCACGCGCTGCTGGGCGGCGCGGTGCGCACCTCGCTGCCGGTGCTGTGGACGCTGGCCAGCGGCGACAGCGGCCGCGACATCGAGGAGGCGCTGTCGCTCATCGAGCAGCGCCGCCACCGCGTCTTCAAGCTCAAGATCGGCCGCGGCGACCCGGACGCCAACGTCGCCCACGTTGCGCGCATCAAGCAGGCCCTGGGCGCCGACGTGCTCATCACCGTGGACGTGAACCAGGCCTGGGACGAGGCCACCGCCACGCGCGCCATCGCTGCGCTGGAGGACGCCGGCGTGGGCCTGGTCGAGCAGCCCGTGCCGCGCCGCCACCGCCAGGCGCTGCGCCGGCTGGCCCAGCGCTTTGACGTGCCCATCATGGCCGACGAGTCCCTCAACGGCCCCGAGGATGCGCTGGAGCTGGCCGCGGAAGGCGCGGCCGACGTCTTCGCCTTGAAGATTTCCAAGGCCGGCGGGCTGCTGGCCACGCTGCGCACCGCGGCGGTGGGCGAGGCCGCGGGCGTGGGCCTGTACGGCGGCACCATGCTCGAAGGCAGCGTGGGCAGCATCGCCGCGGCGCACGCCTTTGCCGCCTGCCCGCAACTGCGCTGGGGCACGGAGCTGTTCGGCCCGCTGCTGCTCAAGGACGACGTGGTGCTGCAGCGTCCCGTCTACCGCGACTTCGAGCTGCAAGTGCCGCAAGGCCCGGGACTGGGCCTGCGGCTGGACGAGGACAAGCTGGCCCATTACCGCCGCGACCGCGAGCGCGTGCAGGTGGCCGTGGCCTGAACGCGCCGGCAAGACCCAAGCACGACCCAAGCACGACTCGAACATTACCCAGGAGTGACCACGATGCTGTTTCATGTCCAGATGACCGTGCGCCTGCCGCACGACATGCCCGCCGTGCAGGCCGATGAGCTCAAGGCCCGCGAGAAGGCCATGGCGCAGGAGCTGCAGCGCGCGGGCAAATGGCGCCACCTGTGGCGCATCGCCGGGCGCTACGCCAACGTGAGCGTGTTCGACGTGAGCGGCCCCGACGAGCTGCACGACACGCTCTCGCGCCTGCCGCTGTTCCCCTACATGGACATCGAGGTCCAGGCGCTGTGCCGCCACGCCTCGTCCATCCATGCCGACGACCGCTGACCGCGCAACGATTGAACACCGAGGAGACAACGCCATGAGCGCCAACGAATTCACCGTGCAGCAACTGCTGGAACGCGTCAACACCACGCGCCGCGCCGAGGGCCAGGGCAACGAGCGCGTGCGCCAGATCACGGCACGCATCGTGGCCGACCTGTTCCGCACCATCGACGAGCTGGACGTGAACGCCGACGAGTTCTGGGCCGCCACCGACTGGCTCAGCCGCTTGGGCGCCAGCGGGCAGATGGGCCTGATCACGGCCGGCCTGGGCTTCGACCGGCTGCTGGACATCCGCGCCGACGAGGCCGACCGCCGCGCCGGCCGCGCCGAGGGCACGCCGCGCGCCATCGAGGGGCCGCTGTACATCGCCGGCGCGCCGTTGAGCCGCTACGAGACGCGGCTGGACGAGGGCGAGCCGCGCGGCGAGGTGCTGGTGATGGAGGGCCGCGTGCTGGACGAGCAGGGCCAGCCCGTGGCCGGCGCCCTGGTGGACGTGTGGCACGCCAACGAGCAAGGCCGCTACTCGCACTTCGACCCCGAGCAGCCGCCCTACGCGCTGCGCCGCCGCATCGAGACCGACGCGCAGGGCCGCTACCGCTTCCGCAGCTTCCTGCCGCCGGGCTACGCCATTCCGCCGGGCAGCCCCACCGCCGAGCTGTTCGAAGCCCTGGACCGCCATGGCAACCGGCCGGCGCACATCCACTTCCTGATCGCCGCGCCGGGGCAGCGGCTGCTGACCACGCAGGTCAACCTGCCCGGCGACACCTTCATCGACGACGACTTCGCCTTCGCCACGCGCGACGGCCTGGTCCTGACGCTGGAGCCCGGCACGCCGCCGCAAGGCTACGAGTCGCTGGGCGTGAACGCGCCGTTCACCCGCGTGCGCTTCGATTTCAAGCTGCAGCGCGCGCTGGACGAGGACGAGAGCAAGCCCCTGGCACGCATGGCGCGCGTGAAGGCTTAAGGGCGAGCGGCCCAGGCCGCGGCGGCCCGTCCTCGCCGTGCGGCCCTTGAAGCCACAAGCCCAGCATTCAGGCACCCACAGCCCACGGCGGTTCCGCAGGAGCCGCCGTGGGCTTTTCCGCTTTGCGCATGCCGGATGAAAAGTCTAGGCAGTAGCCCGGAGGGGGAAAACGCCAGCGCCGCCTGTCGCAGACGGGAAGCGCCATGGCGCAGCGGCAAAGCGTCCAGGGCGCCGCCACCACACCATGGCGTCACCCTTGACCCCCACCGGAGACGACCCATGGACATATTCAAGACCATTCGCCCGCCCCCGACGGCAAGCCATTAATTGGAAAAATATCAATAAACGCATGCAGCCGTCAGGCCGCACGGATATTTGAATCCCTGCGGCTGAATGAGTGGCGTATATATATTCGGAGACAAACCCAATGAGCAGTCAGAGCAGCGGCGTGGACGATCTCGAAGAGATGCTGCAGCCCATTCCCGAGAGCCGGCGGACCAAAAGCGTCTGGGGCCAGTTCTGGATATGGTCGGGCGCCAACGTGGCGCCCATCAACTGGATACTGGGCGCATTGGGCATCAATCTGGGCCTGTCGCTGGCCGACACGGTGACGGTGCTGGTGCTGGGCAACCTGGTCGGCATGATTGGTTTCGGCGCCTTTGTCCTGCTGGGGCAGAAAACCGGCGTGACCGGCATGGTGCTGTCCCGCGCCGCGTTTGGCCGCAAGGGCGCTTATTTGCCCGCCACCATACAGGCCACGCTGGCCGTGGGCTGGACGGCGGTGAATACCTGGATCATTCTCGACCTGGTGATGGCGCTGTTCGGGAAAATCGGCTGGGTGGACCCGGCCGCCGAGAATTTCTGGTGGCGTCTGTCCACCGCGGCGACCATCATGACCATCCAGGTCGTCATTTGCTACCTTGGCTACCGCGCCATCGCGGCCTTCGAGAAATGGACGGTGCCGCCCACGGTGCTGGTGCTCGTGCTCATGAGCCTGGTGGCCTGGACGCAGTTCGACATCGACTGGTCCTACGCCGGCCCCGCCGACAAGGTGCTCACCGGCATGCCGCGCCTGGCCGCCATGAGCGGCGTGATGACGGCCATAGGCATAGGCTGGGGCATAGGCTGGTTCACCTACGCGCCGGACTACTCGCGCTTCGTCTCGAATACCGTTTCCAAAACCCGCCTTTATATTGCCAGCACGCTGGGCCAATTCATTCCCGTGGTCTGGCTGGGCATATTGGGTGCCAGCCTGGCCACCAAGAACGGCAGTGCCGACCCCGGCGCGCTCATCGTCGACAATTTCGGCGTGCTGGCGATTCCGGTGCTGGCGCTGGTGGTGCACGGCCCCATCGCCACCAATATCATCAATCTCTACACCTTCGGCGTGGCCGCGCAGGCCATGGACATCAAGGTATCGCGGCAAAAGCTCTCCATACTGGTCGGCATTTTCGCGATGGTCGCAGTCATGTTCTTCATGAAGCAGGAAAACTTCGCCCATGCGCTGGATGCCTGGCTGGTGTCCATCGTCGCCTGGGTGGCCACCTGGGGCGGCATCATGGCCGTGCACTGCTTTATTTTTGAGCGCAACACCCGGAATTTCGATTTCCTGTTTGAAGGGGCGGAATCCAGGCACATGGACCGCTTCAATCCCGCGGCGCTGGTGGCCTTTGCAGGCGGGCTGGTCTGCACCTATATGTTCATGTACGGGATCATTCCGCTGTTCCAGGGGCCGGTTGCAAAGGCCATGGGCGGGGTGGACTTGTCCTGGCTGGCCGGCGGCGGCAGCGCCGCGAGCCTGTATTACCTGCTGGGCCGCAAATATGCCCGCCGCTACCGGCAGCGGCCGTCGTCCCTGAATATCCAGGCGGGCGTTTCCCGTAAATCAGCCTGATGACCGGATGGCTGGAATATCGGTCGATCCATATTTGAAATCTGCTCTTCGCGAGTATTGACAAGGAGTCTTGAATGGACAGCGTCCACATTGCCGAGCTGAGCTGGCCGGTGTACGACGAGAAGGTGAAGCACGGCCGCACCGTGGTGCTGCTGCCCATTGGGGCGCTGGAGCAGCACGGGCCGCACATGTCCATGAACCCGGACGTGCTGCTGCCCACGGCGATGGCCGGGCGGGTGGCCCGAAACATCGGCGCGCTGGTGGCCCCGGCCATCGCCTATGGCTACAAGTCGCAGCAAAAGAGCGGTGGCGGCAACCACATGCCGGGCACCACCAGCCTGGACGGGCTGACGCTCACCAGCACCATCAAGGACGTGCTCAAGGAGTTCGCCCGCCACGGGGTGCGCCAGGTGGCCATGGTCAACGGCCACTTCGAGAACTCCATGTTCATCGTCGAGGGCGTGGACCTGGCGCTGCGCGAGCTGCGCTGGGAAGGCATCCACGACTTCAAGGTCGTGGTGCTGTCCTACTGGGACTTCGTCACCGAGGACACCATCCGTGCGATCTACCCCTACGGCTTCCCGGGCTGGGCCGTGGAGCACGGCGGGGTGCTGGAGACCTCGTTGATGCTGCACCTGCACCCCCAGCTCGTGGACATGAGCAAGGCGGTGGACCAGGAGCCCGCCACGTTCCCGCCTTATGACGTCTTCCCGACCAAGCCGCAATGGACGCCCTGCAGCGGCTGCCTCTCCTCGGCCAAGCCGGCCTCCGCGGCCAAGGGCAAGCTGTTGCTGGAGGTGTGCGTGGAGGGCATCTCGCAGCAACTGCGCACGGCGTTTGACTGAAGCGGCGGCGGGCATGCCTTGAAGGGGTCCAGCGACCGCCGATCGTGACGGCGCCTCACGTTCATTGCATTGACGGGAGGTGACGACGGGCCCGGGAAGGAGTACAGCGATGCCTCTCTGTTCTCCTGCAGGCATGGCCATGGAAACCCATCGCTCCGACCACCACGGGCAACAGCGGCTGGAGCGTGCGCTGCGCACGCTCAGCGGCTGCAATCGGGCCCTCTTGCGCGCCCGGGAGGAGGCGGCGCTGCTGCAGGAAATCTGCCGCGTCGTGGTCGAGGATGGCGGCTACGCCCTGGCCCGCATCGGCCGTGCCGAGGGTGATGGGAAGCTGGGCTTCACGCCGCTGGCGCATGCCGGGCGCGGCATAGCCGATGCGGAGGTCAGGGCCCTGTGGTCCAGCGATGCCGAGCGCGACCGCAGTGCCACCGGCACGGCCATGCGCACCGGTGCCGAGTGCCTGATCAATGACGTGCAGGCTGAAAGTTATCCCGCCCTGTGGCGCGACTTCGCGCGCCGCCACGGGCTTGGCTCGGTGCTTGGGCTGCCGCTGCACATCGACGGCGCGCTGTTCGGGGCTTTGACCATAGGCGCGCCGGAGGCCGATGCCTTTGGCGCCGAGGAGCGCCAGGTGCTCAAGGAGGTGGCCGACGACGTCGCGTTCGGCCTGGAGTTCCTGCGCCTGCGCCAGCGGCGCGATCAGGCCGAGGCCGAGGTGCTGCGCCTCAACCGGGCGCTGCGCACGCGCGCGGCCGTCAACCGGGCGCTGGCGCAGGCGCAGGACGAGACGGCGCTGCTGCAGGAAATCTGCCGCGTGGCCGTCGAGGACTGCGGCTACCGGCTGGCCTGGGTGGGCTACATCGAGGCCGACGAGGCGCGCACGGTGCGCCCCATGGCGCACGCCGGCTTCGAAGAAGGTTTCCTGGCCCTGCGGCGCAGCATGACCGCTTCGAAAATCGGCCGCACCATGTCGGCCTGCTTCGACGTGGCCCGCCCCCTGGTCATGCACGACGTGACCCACAACCCGGCCTACCCGTTTCGCGAGGAGGCGCGCCGGCGCGGGTACGGCTCGCTCGTGACCCTGCCCTTGCATATCGAGGGCGAGCTGGCGGGGTCGGTGCAGATCCTGGCGGTGGAGACCGATGGGTTCAACGAACAGGAGGTCGAGCTGCTCATGGCCACCGTCGCCGACCTCGGCTATGGCCTGGGCGCGTTGCGGCAGCGCCTCAAGGCCCAGGCCGCCGAGGAAACGATCAGGCGCATGGCGTATTTCGACCCCGTGACCGGGCTGCCCAACCGGGCGCGCATGTGCCAGCTGGTGGCCGAAGCCATTGAGGCCGCGCGCGGCGAGCAGCGTTCGCTGGCCTTCGTGCGCATCGGCATGGCGCATCTTCAGGAAATCAACGAGACGCTGGGCAGCCTGGAGGTGGACAAGCTGGTGCAGGCCGTCGCGCAACGGCTGCAGCACCTGCTCGGCGGCACCGGCACCCTCGGACGGCTGACCGATGCGGAGTTCGCGGTCCTGCTGCCGCGCGCGGGCGCCGAGCAGGCCACGCAGCGGGCGCAGCAGCTCCTGGGCGCCCTGGACGCGCCGGTCGATGTCGCGGGCGTGCTGCTCGATGCGCGCTCCAGCGCGGGCATCAGCCTGTTCCCCGGGCATGCGACGGACGCCGGCGTGCTCATGCGCCGGGCCGGCATCGCGCTCACGCAAGCCCGCGCCACGGGTGCCGCGTTGCAACTCTTCAGAAGCGGGTTCGACCGGGAGTGCGCCCAGCGGCTGGAACTCATGGGCGCGCTGCGGGGCGCCATCGAGCACGACGAGTTGCGGCTGTACTGCCAGCCCAAGCTCAAGATCGCGTCCGGCGAGGTCTGCGGCGCCGAAGCGCTCGTGCGCTGGCAGCATGCCCGCCTGGGAGAGGTGAACCCGGGCGAGTTCATCGGCCTGGCCGAGCAGACCGGGCTCATCACGCCGCTGACCTACTGGATGCTGGAATCGGCGCTGCGCCACTGCTATGCCTGGCGCCAGCAGGGCAGGACACAGCCGCTGTCGGTGAACCTTTCCGCGCGCGACCTGCACGACCCCAAGCTGCTGGCACGCATAGAAGGCGCGCTGGCCACTTGGGGTGCCGAGCCGGACTGGATCGAGTTCGAGCTGACCGAGAGCGCGCTGATGCTCGACCCGGTGGCCGCGCTGGAGAAGCTGCAGCAGCTCAAGCGGCTGGAGCTGCGCTTGGCCATCGACGACTACGGCACCGGCTACTCCTCGCTGTCATACCTGCAGCGCCTGCCGGTGGACGCCATCAAGATCGACCAGTCGTTCATCCGGAGCATGCAGCGCGACAACGACTCTGCGGCCATCGTGCACTCCACCATCGACCTGGCCCACAGCCTGCGCCTGCTGGTCATCGCCGAGGGCGTGGAAGACGAGCAGACCTTCACCCGCCTGGCGGCCATGGCCTGCGACCAGGTGCAGGGCTACTGCATCAGCCGGCCCATGCCGGCGGAGCAGTTTTCGCACTGGTGCGCACAGCACGCCGGACAGCCGGGCCTGGCTTGATGCGGGGTGCCTGCCGCCCAGCCCCCGGACCGGCTCCGTCTTGAAGGGTGGATTTTCCCGTTGGGAACAAAATAAGGTTGTTTGTCCCAAATGGTACGATCACGGCGTTACCGGAGCTGCCATGGCCCTTACCGCCCCCCAACCAGCCAGCCTGAGCTCGCCGCAGACGGCGGCTTCGGCCTTGGCGGTGTTCTTCCGCATTGCTGACCGCTGGGGCCTGAGCCCTGCGGAGAAGCAGACCCTGCTGGGCGTCAGCCGCACGGTCTTCTACCGCTGGCAAGCCGGGCAGGTGACGTCCGCGCTCGATGCCGTGACCGCCGAGCGGCTGAGCTACCTGTTCCGCATCTACGGTGCGCTGCAGGTGCTGCTGCCCATACGCGAGCGCTCCGACGCCTGGGTGCGCCAGGCCAACAGCGCGCCCTTGTTTGGCGGCGGCACGGCGCTCTCGCGCATGCTGGGCGGCCGGGTGGGGGACCTCAAGGAGGTGGCCGACTACCTCGACGCGCAGCGCGGCGGGGACTTCGCTTGACGCTGCCGCCCTGCATCGCGCCGCCCTGGCGCCCGTCCTACCGGCTGGTGCCCAGCCGCTTTCCGCCGGTCTCCCTGTTCGACGACGTGGCGACCGCCGACGAGCTGGACGCCGTGTACGCCGTGCAGGCACTGACCAATCCGCGGCTGCGCCAGGAATTGGGCGAAATCGACCTGGTGCCCAGGGAAGAGCGCGTCGTCGGCCCCGGCAGCACGCCGGTGATGGCGGCGTTCACTTACCTCAATCGCAACGGCTCGCGCTTCAGCGACGGCAGCTGGGGCATCTATTACGCGGCGGAAAGCGTGGAGACGGCGGTGGCGGAGGTCAGCCACCACAGCGGCCGTTTCCTCGCCGCGACGAAGCAGCCGCCCATCGAGGTGGACTACCGCGCCTACGTGGCCGACATCGTGCAGCCGCTGCACGACATTCGGGCCGCGGAATGGGCGCACGCGCACGCGGCGGACAGCTACGCCGCGTCCGTGGCTCTCGCGCGTGAGCTGCGCGCGGCCGGCTCCTGGGGCCTGCTGTACCGCTCCGTGCGCCGCGAGGGCGGCGAGTGCGTCGCGGTGCTCCGGCCCAGGGCGGTGCAGTTGCCGGTGGTGCAGGGCGCGCATGTCAGCCTGGTGTGGGACGGGGAGCGGATCGCCGGTTGGTACGGGAAGTCGGCTTGGCAGGCGGTGGGGAAGGCGGGCTGAAAGAGGGCGCACCCCAACCCACTCCACGCGGCGGCACCCTCCGGCGCCCTCAAGCGATCGCGCCATGCACGCAGGCCGCCGCCTCCAGCAGCGCACGCTCCTGATCGCGGTGGCCCACCAGCTGCAAGCCCACCGGCAGGCCCGTGGGGCCAAGCAGACCCGGCACATTGGCGCAGGGCAGGCCCAGCAGGGTCCAGACCCGGCTGAACACCGGGTCGCCCGTAGCGGCCAGCCCGCGCGGCGCCTCGCCGGAGGCGGCAGGGACGAGCAGGGCGTCCACGTCGCGCATCAACAGCGCCACGGCCTGCCGGCCGCGTGCCGCCTGGGCCAACGCCTCCTCGTAGCGGCTGTCCGGCGTGTCCAGGCCCGCCTGTATCAGCTCGGCCAGCGGGCGGCTCAGTTGGGGCCTGTGGGCGCGCCATTGCGGCGCCAGGCTGCGAGCGGCTTCCCAGGCCATCACCGTCTTTTGCACCTGCACGAGGCCGGCCAGGTCGGGGGGCATGTCCAGCCGGCGCAGCGGCACGCCGGCCGCTTCCAGGCGGGCCAGGCCGCGGTTCCAGGCCTCAAGGCCGCCGGCATCCAGCGCCGGCCCCTCGTGCGTGCGGCACACGCCCAGGCGCAAGGCGCGCGGCGGCCGGCGCTCCAGCGCGGCCCAGGGCTGCCCGGCCAGGGCGCAGCGCATCAGCTCCAGGTCGTCGGCCGTGCGCGCCAGCCAGCCCAGCGTGTCCAGCGAGGGCGCAAAGGGCTTCACGCCTGCCAGGCTGAAGGCGCCGTGCGTGGGTTTCAGCGCGAACACGCCGCAGTAGGACGCCGGGCGTATGAGCGAGCCCGCCGTCTGCGACCCGAAAGCCAGGGGCACCATGCCGCTGGCCACGGCCGCCGCCGAGCCGCTGGAGGAGCCGCCGGGCGTGTGATGCGGATTCCACGGGTTGGCCGTCGGCCCGGGCGTGAAGTAGGCGAACTCGGTGGTGACGGTCTTGCCCATCACCACGGCACCGGCGGCCCGCGCCGCGGCCACCGCCTGCGCATCCGCCCCCGGCCGGTGGCCCCGGTAGATGGGCGAGCCGTGGCCGGTGGGCAGGTCGGCCGTGTCAAAGATGTCCTTCACGGCCAGGGGCACGCCGGCCAGCAGCCCCGGCACCTCGTTGGCCGCCATGCGCCTGTCCACGCCGCGGGCCTGCGCCAGGGCCAGCGCCGGATCGAACACCTCCCAGGCGCGCAGGCGGGGCTCCAGGGCCGCGATGCGCTCCATGGCGGCGCGGGCCACGTCCTCCGCGCGCAGGCGTCCTTCCAGCAGGGCCGTGCGGATGCTCACGGCATCCGGTGCATCCAGGCCGAGCTTCATGCCGCCTGGTCCAGCACGTGGTAGTTGCGGTTGAAGTACACCAGCCCGGGCGGCACGTTGGAGGCGTCCGCCACGACGATGCCCCGCAGCTCGACGATGAACACGCTGTGCGTGCCGATGTCGTGCGTGGCGACGATCACGCCGTCCAGGTTGGCCAGTGCCCCTTCCAGCGCCGGTGCGCCGGTGGCCAGCCGCCGCCAGCCGCAGCGCTCGAAGCGCTGCTCCATGGACACCTCGCGGTTGGCGAACATGGCGGACAAGGCCTGCTGCCCGGCGCTGAGCACGTTGACGCACAGCACCTGGTTGCGCGTGAAGAACCGGTGCGCGAACGACGAGCGGTTCATGCACACCAGCACGGTGGGCGGCGCGTCGGTGACGCTGCACACCGCGGAGGCCGTGAAGCCGGCCAGCCCGGCTTCGCCGCCGGTGGTGATCACGGTCACGCCGCCGGGCAGCAGTGAAAGGCCGGCGCGGAAATCGGCGGCGGAGGGAAGGCTGTGGGTCGTCTGGGACAGGCAGGCGGACATGGCATCAACTCCTCAAGATTTCAAAGGTCGAGCACCAGGCGCTGAGAGCGCGCGCGGGAGCAGCAGACGATGATCTGGTCGTTGGCCGACCGCTCCTCGTCGGTGAAGTAGGCGTCCCGGTGGTCCGGTTCGCCTTCGAGCACGGCGCAGGCGCAAGTGCCGCACACGCCTTGTTCGCAGGACACGGGCACGTGGATGCCCACGGTCTTGAGCGCGGCCAGCAGGCTTTGGCCGGGCGCCACGCGCACCTCCTTGCCGCTGCGCGCGGCCACGACGTCGAAGGCGGCGTCGTCGCCGCCAGGCGCCGCGGCCGGCGCCGAGAACAGCTCGCGGTGTAGGGCCCGCTCGTCCAGGCCGGCGCCGCGGGCCTCGGCGGCCACCCAGTCCATGAAGCCCGCCGGACCGCAGACGTAGACGTGGCGGCCGGCCGGGGCGGCGCGCAGCACGGCGGCCGGGTCCAGGCGCTGGGTGCCTTCGCCCTCGTGCTTGCCCTCGAATTCGCTGAAGTGCAGGTGTACCCGCTGCGCCCAGGGCACGGCACGCAGCTCGTCCAGGAAGGCGGCCCGCCCGGGGTTGCGAACGCAGTAATGCAGCTCGAAGGCCGCACCCGTGGCGTGCAGCGCCCAGGCCATGGCCAGCATGGGCGTGATGCCTATGCCGCCGCCCACCAGCACGCTGTAGGGCGCGCCCGGCTCCAGCGGGAAGTGGTTGCGCGGCGCGCCTATGCGCAGCCGCGCCCCTTCGGTCAGCTCGCTGTGCACGGCCGTGGAGCCGCCGCGCGAGGCCGGGTCGCGCAGCACGCCCAGCCGGTAGGCCTGGCGCTGGCGCGGGTCGCCGCACAGCGAGTACGGGCGCACCAGCCCGCCGGGCAGGTGCACGTCCACGTGGGCGCCGGCCGAGAAGGCGGGCAGCGGCGCACCGTCCGAGGCGGCCAGCTCCAGCACGGCCACCGTCTGGCCTTGCAGCTCACGGCGGCGCACCACCACGTCGATCAAAGCTTGCGTATTCATGTTGAATCTCGTCCTTGGAGCCTGTGGCCAATAAGGGCAGGCCGTGTTTGGAATCAATACTTCCCGGCAAACAGACCAGGTATTCATGGGCCTGCCCTGCGCGATCCATACCGTTGCGCAAGACCTGGAAAAGCTGGAATGCCTTGCCAGGCCGTTGGGGTTTGATCACGGCATCAACATTAAGCGCCCGCTTGACCCGGGTCAACTTCGCATTTCAAATGGGCACCATGCATGGCACGAATGCAGTATTTGGGCGCTGCCCGCTGGCTGTAATTTAAAAACGGTGCCTGAGGCCCATCCGAATGGCGCTCTGCTGGCCATTTGCGGCTTGAATCCCGCCGCCAAATACCGGGTAGGCGTTGTATCCATTGTCCAGGCCACGGACGAATGAGAGATACACGTCGCTTCGCTTGCTGAGCAGATAATCGGCCACGGCAATAAAGGCCTTGGCATTGCCGACGCCATGGTTGCGGTCCTGGAATTGATAGGCCGCGCTCAAATCCAGGCTGCCGGTGACCAGGGCACCGACGCCGATTTCGTAGGTCTTGGCTTTCAATGCGCTCGGGACATCCGTGGCCGAGGCCCATGAGCCGAAGGCCCGCGCCGAATCGAATTTGTAGATGAAGCCGACGGCGCCAATGCGCTTGGCGGCCTGGCCGGCAGCGTCCCACGTTTGCATGGACGAAACGCCCATGCCCAGCCTGCTCCCCGCGTAATCGGCCCGCAGGCTGACGGCCCGCCCCGCCTTGGAGTCGCCCGCGACCTCGCCGAAGCCGTACATCGCGCCGGCGCTGAATCCTGCGTATTTCTCGGACTCCAACTTCACCGAGTTGTTCGTGCGGTCCCCGGCGTACAAATGGTTGTTGAGCAGGGTTCCATGGGCGGCGTCGGCGTGTAAACCCCAGGCCAAACTGCCCGCTGCGGATTGGGCGCCCATGGCGTATTGGGCGCCAAAACCCGCCATGAAATCGTATTGGCGTCCCATCGTCAGGGTGCCTAGACCTTTTTTCTGCAGGCCGACATAAGCCTGCCGGCCGAAAAGCAAGCCGCCTTGTCCTGAAGAGCCGTCGTCCGCGTTAAACCCCGACTCCAGGAGGAAAATGGTGTTGAGGCCTGAACCGAGGTCTTCCGTGCCCCGGATGCCCCAGCGGCTGCCCTGCGCCTGCCCGCTGTCCATACGCGTCAGGCTGGCGCCGGTGGGTTTTGTATGGGAGTAATGCGTCACGCCGAGGTCTATCAGGCCATAAATGGTGACGGCGTTTTGTGCAAAGGCCAGCGGCGCGGCCAGGCACAGCGAGGCGGCAAGCAGGCTGCGTATATTTTTCATTGCAATTCCCCAGGTTTTTGTCAAAGCTTGGGCAAGGCCAATATTTAAATTGGTCTTGCTGCTGTTGAATGCCATTCACGGAAAGCACACGGCCCCGGTGGCTCGAACGCCGGCTGCCGCGGTGGGCAGCGTGCCCGGGGCGCCCAAGGCCCCTGCGGGTTCAATCCTCGGCGGGGTAGCCCGTGGCCTTGACGATGGGGCCCCAGCGCTCCAGGTCGGCCTTGACGGGGGCGGTGAACGCCGCCTGGTCCATCGAGTAGGCGTCCAGGGCCAGCTTGTCCAGCGTGCCCGTGAGCTCCGGGGACCGTGCCGCGGCGGTGACCGCGGCGTAGGTGTCCTGCACTGCCGCGGCGGCATAGGACGCGTCTTTCGGGCGCTTCCTGCACCAGTCGACGAACTGCGCCAGCGTCGTCATGGAGGCGGGCACCATGGGGCCGACGACCAGCGCGATGGGCTCCGACGCGACGGGCGCCACGGGGATGATGTCCGTGTCCGTGTCCGTGTCCGTGTCCGTGTCCGTGTCCGTGCGGTACGCCAGTTTGCGGAAGACATGCGGGTAGATGGCCAGGATGGGGTCCGCCGTCATCAGCAGCGTCTTCGCGTCGGCCGGGCTGCCCAGCATCTGCGTGACGGCCAGCCGGCCGCCCGCGCCGGGCTTGTTCTCGACGATGACGGCGGCATCCTCGCGGGCCAGCTTGGGTGCCAGTGCGCGTGCCAGCACGTCCGCCGTACCGCCTGGGGGAAAGCCCACCTTCACAGCACGTAGCCGACGGTGGAGAGCGTGTCGATCGAATTGATCAGGCGCACCACCTTGCGCCGGATGCGCCAGGTGTCGCCGTTGCGCACCAGGTCCCAGGTGACGTCGGCGGTGTGCTGGTGGAAGCAGCCCTTGCGGAAGTCGCGCAGGTCCTGCGCGCCGCGTAGCGTCACGGCGCCCGCGTCGCCGCGCAGGATGCGCAGCCGCGAAACGCCGCGCACGGTGCGCGCGCGCGGCTGCGTGGAGACGGATTCGCCGCTGGTCAGCCGTGCCACGCGCCTGGCACGCATGTCGGCGTCGTCGTTGGCGTAGTTGAGCGTGTCGGCGAAGTCCTCGGTGTCGGGGTCTATGGGGACGATGTAGAGCCCGTCCGGCGTCCACAGGTCCAGCCAGGCGGCGTATTCGGCGTGGTCCAGCAGGTCGGCCTCCGCCCAAACGAAGGCGGTGGCGCTGTTGAGAAGGTCGAGATTCATGGTGGGGGCATCGGGATGGGTGAATCGGCAGGCGTCGTTGCGCGTGGGGTCAGGCCGTCATCAGCTTTTTCCACTGCTGGTAGGCCGCGCGCATGCCGGTCTCGGCGCTGACGTCGCCCGCGCGGCCGTCGGCGGTCAGGCGCTCGCCGGGCAGGCCGCGGTTGAGCAGGATCCACAGGTCGCGGCCCGCGCTGGAGCCCTTTTGCACCCGCTCCCAGGCCTCGGAGTCGTCCGGCGTGCCGAAGCCCATGGGCCCCTGGAAGTGCTCGTGCAGGCGCAGCCGCGCCTGGTTGGCCACCGCGGGGCCGCCGTCCATGGTGATGACGGCGTGGTGGATCTCGGTCTCGTCCACCGCTACCGGCTGCAGCACGCGGAAGAAGGCCATGGAGCAGGCGACGTTGGGGAAGAGGTTCAGGTTGAATCCCGTGCCGCCCACGGCGCGGACGATGCGCCGCACCTGCGCCTCTTCGTGCCCCTCGTCGCGCAGCGCCTGGGCCAACTCCTCGAAGCGCTCGGGAATGGGATCGTCGAGGTGGGCCTCCAGGTCGATCAGCTCGGGGATCATGACCATCACGCTGTGGCCGTTGCCCAGGTCCTCGACGTAGCCGGGGCCGCCGACGAAGTCCAGCATGCGCTCGGTCTGCGGGTCCACGGAGCTGAGGAAACTCTTGTGCACCAGCGGGAAGTGGTAGGCGTCGGTGGTGTTCTCCAGCTGGATCTTCCAGTTGCCGGGGAAGCGGAAACGGTGCTCGCCGGCCACCTTGACGGGGTAGCCCGCGCCCTGCTTCATGAAGAGGTCCATCCACTTCCTGGCCGGGCCCAGCCACTGTTCCAGCGGTGCCATGTCGTCGCGGAAGGTGGCGAAGATCATCCCGGCGTACTGCTCCACGCGCAGGCTCACCAGCGGGAGCTCGCCCTTGTCCAGGCAGTCGCCGTAGCTTTGCGGGTGCGGCACGCCACGCAGCGAGCCGTCCAGCGCGTAGGCCCAGCCGTGGTAAGGGCACACGAAGCTGGCCGTCTTGCCCTTCTTGTGCTCGCACACGGTGGCGGCGCGGTGGCGGCAGCGGTTGAGCAGCACGTGCACCTGGTTCTTGCGGTCGCGCACCACGATCACCGGCTCCATGCCCACCCAGTGCGTCTTGAAGCTGCCCGGCTCAGGCAATTCGCTGGCATGCGCCACCCAGACCCAGCAGTTGCGAAAGATCCGGTCCATCTCCTGGTCGAAGAGGGCGGGGTCGGTATAGAGCGAGGTGTGCACGCGGTCTTCGCGCACCAGGTCGGCGACCGGACGCTGGAAATTCAAGGGGAAGGTCGGGGCATTCATGGTCGGTATCCAAAGCAGGGCAAAGGGGGCAAAGGGGGCAAAGGGGGCAAAGGGGGCAAAGGGGGCAAAGGGGAGCTTGCGGGGCGCCTTGTTTTCCAGCGGCACCCCGGGCTGCCCGGGGAGGGCGTGACGCTCAGGTGGGCAGCACGGTGGTGGCCGGCGGATTCACCGTGCCGCGCACTTGCCGGTCCTTTTTCCGCAGCGCCGCCGGATAGGTTTCAGGCGTGAGCACGGCCGCCAGCAGCGTGATGGCGCCCATGGCCGCCAGGTAAATCGCGATGGGCACGCCGGAGCGGTAATGGGCGAGCAGGGCGGTGGCGATCACGGGCGCCAGGCCGCCGCCCAACACCGAGGCCACTTCGCGGCCGATGCCGATACCGGAATAGCGCAGCCGTGCCGGCAGCAACTCGCTGATCAGCGCCGGTTGCGCGCCTTCGAGCAAACCCAGCACGAAGCCATTGGCCAGGACGAAGGCCGTGACGACCAGCGCGGGCTGCCTGGTATCGAGCAGCAGGAAAAACGGGTAGGCCAGCACCACGACGGCCAGGGAGCCCGCGATGTAGACGGGTTTGCGGCCTATCTGGTCGGTGAGCCATCCGGCCAGCAGGGCAAACGGAATCATGGCCACCATGGAGCAGGTGAGGGCGCCCAACACGAAGGCATCGGACAAGCCCAGGAACTTGCCGTAGGCGATGGAGAACGCGAAGAAGATCCACGACGCCGTGCCTTCACCCAGCCGCAGGCCGAAAACCATCAGCACTTCCTTGGGGTGCTGGCGCAGCACTTCCACCAGCGGCGCCTTTTCCACCTTTTCCTTTTTCGTGGCGCAGGCGAATTCCTCGCTCTCGCTCATGTGGGAGCGCAAATACACGCCCAGGGCAATCAGCAGCACGCTGGCCAGGAAAGGCACGCGCCAGCCCCAGTCCAGGAAGGCGTCGCCCGAAATGCGCTGCATCAGCATGAAGGCGCCGGTGGAGAGCACGAAACCCACCACGGCGCCGCACGGGCTCCAGGCGGAGAGAAAGCCGCGGCGGTGCTGGGGCGCGTTTTCGCTGATGATCAAAATGCTGCCGCTCCATTCACCGCCGGCGGCCAAACCCTGCACCAGGCGCAGCAGCACCAGCAGCAGCGGCGCGGCAATACCGATGTCGGCATAACTGGGCAGCAGACCCATCAGGAAGGTCGAGACGCCCATGGCGGCCAGCGTGAGCGTCATGGTGAATTTGCGCCCGAGCCTGTCGCCAATATGGCCGCACAGCATGCCGCCGAAAGGGCGGGCAATGAAGCCGACGGCAAAACCGCCAAAAGCGGCAATGGTGCCGGTCAGCGGATCTTCGCCGACAGGGAAAAATATCTTTCCAAACACCAGCGCCGCGGCCGTGCCGTAAAGGAAAAAGTCATACCACTCCAGGATTTGGCCGATGACCGAAGTGAATACCGCTTTCCTGACGCCGCTTGTTTTCGCCGGGGCCTGTGGCCCATTGCGTTCATTGCTCATATAACTGCCGCCCACTAGGGTTGAACAAATGGAACGCAAAACTTTTTCTTCACGTTCCGGCATGCATAAACATTAATTTCTGCCTTGATCTGGGTCAACTTCGTTTTTTGGATTTGCCGCATGCATGGCGCGAATCGGCCGCATTCGCTAAATGTGCGGGATTACCCTGAGCTCAAATGCAAATGCACAAAATGCTTGCAAACTTGCACCATGGTTAACCCTGGGCGCACCAAGCTGGCGCAGAGGAGATGGGTGGGGAATTTGCCCCAGGCAGCTCCTTGCCGGCTCCATCGACGGCATGCAGGGGGCACCTCCCGTGCGCCGGGCGCGACAAGGTGCGGGGCTATACTGAATGGATGGAATGTCGAGAGGTTTTTCTATGAGAAGTGTGAGCCTTTCGAACGTGGATCTGAATCTCCTGAAAACCTTCATGGCCATTTGGGAATTCAGAAGCCTGACCCAGGCCGGGGATGTTTTGCATTTGAGCCAGCCCGCCGTCAGCCATGCTTTGCGCCGGCTGCGAGAGGTTTTCGACGACCCTTTGTTCGTGCGCAATGGTGCCGTCATGGTGCCCACGGACGCGGCGGCCCGGCTTCACGCCCCCATAGATGACGCCTTGGTGATTATTCGCGGTGCGCTGCAGCAACACGCCAAATTCGACCCGGCCACTTCAGTACGGAGTTTCCGGCTCGCCATGTCCGACATGGCCGGTTTGCACGTGTTGCCGCTGCTGTTTGCCGCACTGGCCGAAGAGGCGCCTTTTGTGCGGGTGGAATCCCGCCAGGTGCCCGTGGAGGAATTGGGAGTGGCCATGCGCAATGGTGACATCGAAGTCGCCATTGGCTATTTGCCCGGCTTGGGAGACGAATGCCTGGGTGAAATGATGCTGCAGGACGATTTCGTCTGCCTGCTGCGTTCAGGCCACGCGCTGGCCGCGCAGGAGCTGAGCCTGGCGGATTTGAATGGGCTGCGCTATGTGCACGCGGAAACCACGGCCACGGGCCACGGCCTGGCGGAAAACGCCCTGCAGGCGGCGGGCGTGCGGCGCAACATCGCGGTGCGCATTCCGCATTTCACGGTCTGCCCGCACGTGGTGGCCAAGACCGATTTGGCGCTGGTATTGCCCCGCACCATTGCCAAGGCTTTCAATGAAATGGGCGCTTTCGTGATCAAGGACATGCCCATAGAAATGCCCGTCATCCTGGTCAAGGTTTACAGCCACAAGCGGTTCCAGGCGGATTCAGGCATTGCCTGGCTCCGCTCGAAACTGGTTCAGCTTTTGGGCCCAGTAGCAAGCACGTGACGGGCCACCGAAACGGCAGCCCCTGGCGGGGGAAAATCAAGGATAGGGCACGCTGGGCGAAACGCCCGCGAATATGGCACCGGCGCTGTCATAAGTGGCTTCGCTGAGCGTGGCGTGCTGCGTCACGACCATGGCATCGCGCACCAGCCATTGAAGCCGGTTGCTGTTGAATATGGCCGACATGCCTGCCAGTTTGTAGGCGCTGTTGATCACGTCCGCGCAGGTATGGGCGGCGTTGGTGGCGGCCAAACGCACGCGGTTGGTTTGCTGCAGCGTCAATTCATCGCCGCGCGCCAGCACGTCCCAGGCGGATTCCGTCGCCTCGTAATAGAAGGCCCGCGCGCTCAGATAGTGGGCCTGCGCGCGTCCGAGGGCCATGCGGTAATAGGAGCGGTCGGCCAGCTTGCTGGTGCCCTGGGTGGCATTGCCCACGCCGCCCATTTCAATCAGGATTTCCAGGGCAGCCTTGGCCAAACCCAGGTTGACGGCGGCGTGGACCTGGGCCTGCAGCGCCACCGCGGGATACCGGAAAATCGGCTCGTCCACCGTGACGGCGCCGCCGCGCACGAAAGTCCATTCATCGGCCACGAATTCGTTGTGCAGTTGCAGGTCATGGCTGCCCGTGCCCTGCATGCCCACCACGTCCCAGTTGTCGATGATTTCCACGCGGGACGCCGGCAACACGGCCGCCAGCGGCTTGCCGGCCATGCCGTTGGGTCCGGCGGCGCCTATGCCCACGCTGAGCCAGTCGGCGCACTTGCACCCGCTGGCAAAGCGCCAGCGGCCGCTGACTTTCCAACCGCCATGGACACGCTGCGCGGGCTGTAGGGGATACAGCCCCCCGCCATAAACCTGGTCCGGCCCGTCGGCATAAATCATGGCCTGGGTTTCCAGCGGCAAGGCCGCCAGATAGGTATTGGCCGAACCGAAAGCCGCGACCCAGCCCGCCGAGCCGTCGGCCTCGGCGATGCGCTCGACCATTTTCAGGAAATCAGTCGCGGGTAATGCGTCACCGCCAAAGCGTTTGGGCGTGGAGGCACGGAAAATTCCAGCCCGCTTCATGGCATTCACCACGTCGCGAGGCACGTGGGACAATTTCTGGAAATCATTTCGCCGGGCCTTGATCAGATGGATCAGGTCGGAAAATGCCGCCTCCTTGTCGATGGATTTGGCCGGCAGGGTTTCATTTTCACAAGAAATGACTGCGCTCATGCTGCATGTCCTCACGATGGGTTGAGTGCGCTCCGATGCCACTGGAAATTGAGGTGGGCCAAGCGCTTGGGTGAAAGATGCTTGACGCCCATCAAGAAGTCAAATGCGCGGTGCCTATGCATTGCATGCAGGCGGCGAATTCAAGTGCCGTTGCGGAGAAGCAAATCCAGAAAAATCAGCCGCTTGCCAGCGCATTCGCGAGATGAATCTGCTGTATTGGTGATATGAATTTGACGGACATCAAGCTGTTGCCCAAAGATGTATTTTCAGCAGACGGCTTGTCAACCGTTGAAGCGCTCTTCCCATCAACAGCAAGGCGGTATTCCTTGCAGGCTGCTCATGAATTACTGCTTATTCCTGCTGGCGCAGGCCGGCAAAGCACAGGCCAACCTCGTTGCGCCATCGATAAGCCCGGCTTTTGTCCGCTCCTTGCGTGCCATTCCCGGTTTGGCTCGGCTGACGGTGCATCGCGCCGGTGGCCGGGCGCAGGACCCTGCAATCGCGCATGGCGAAGGGCCGGCAGGGGTGTTTCAGTTTTACTTCGACGATTTGCCGGCGCTGGAGGCTGCGCTGGCGCGTGGCGCGGCGCTGGATTGCGCCTGGCGCAGGAGCGACGTTGCGGCACTGCAGGATTTGCGCTGGAGCCAGCAGGTCATGGCCGTGCGCCGTTATGCCTTGGCGACGGCCTGGCCGCGACAGGAAAAAGCGGTCCGCCAAGCCTGTACCTATTTCGTTTCCTATGAGGGGCGTGCTGCCGACGACGAGGCCTGGCTGGCCCATTACCTGCGCCATCACCCGCCGCTGATGAAAAAGCTTCCCGGCTTGCGCGCGCTGGAGGTGTATTCCCGGGTGGACTGCGACAATGGTCTGGCCATTTCAAAATCGCGGGCACTCCAGCGCAATCTGGTCATGTTCGATTCCCTGCAGGCATTGAATGAGGCGCTCGATTCTCCGGTGCGGCGGGAGTTGCGGGCGGATTATGAAGGTTTTCCTGCGTTTGAAGGCGTCAGCCCGCATGGCGCCATGGAGACGGAAATCCATGCGCCGACGCTGCGGGTTTGAAACCCCCCTCTCCAACCTCATCTGAGATTTTCACCATGCCCAGCACCATGAACGATTGGCCTGCCGACGCGGCAGAGGTGTTTCGTCGCCTGTCCGCGGAGTCGGATATCCGGCGCCTGATTTCTCGTTACATGCGCTTGTGCGACCTGCCCTTGCCAGATGCCGACCTTTCCGAGGCGCAGCGCGTGCATGCCATTGCCGCGCTGTTTTGCGAGGACGGCGTATGGGAAGGCGTGGGCGAATATTATGAAAACCAGTTCGGCCGCCTGGAAGGGCGAGCCCGAATCGCCGGGCACTTCAGCAATTTTTTCAATGCCCAGGAACCGCGGCTGATATTCAATTGCCATTATCTGACCACGGAAAATATAGAGGTCAAGGGTGATGTCGCCGAGGGCCTTTGGGTCCAGTTCCAGCCCTGGATTTACGCAGACAGTTCGTCCTTGCTGCGCTCCAGCCGGCTGCGCTGCCTGTTTCGCCGTGAACAAGGCGTCTGGAAAATTGCGCATTACCGGACGGAGAATGTATTCATCGCGCCGCTGCCCCCAGGGTGGGCGACAACGTTCCCCAAAAGCTTCTCCTTGCTCCGGTCTCCGCTGTCTTGAGAAGCCGGGGCCCGGGTCAAGGTGCTGCTTATTGTGTCGGCAAATATATTGATGGTGACAACAAACATTTTTTGATGGAAGCCGCTTGCTTCGATAATCCCTGGCCCCACTACTCACGCTGTTGGCGGCATGGAGTGCTTCACGAGCCTGGTTTTGAGGCCGCCGCACTGCGGCACGCTCATCGTTGAACACGTATGGACCGCTTCCTGAGCATCGAGGCCTTCGTGCGCGTGGCGCAGACGCAAAGCTTTGCCGAAGCCGCGCGGCAGTTGCGCCTGTCGAGGGCCGTGGTCACGACCCGGGTGCAGCAGCTTGAAGAGGTGCTTGGCGACGCGCTGTTCCATCGCACGACACGCACCGTGCGGCTGTCGGAGATGGGGCAGGCCTTCTATCGCGACTGCCTGGAGCTGGTGACGCGCACCAACGACCTGGTGGACCAGATGCGCGAGGTGCGCGGCACGCCAGCAGGCTTGCTGCGGGTGCATGCGCTCACCGGCTTCATGCTGGGACATGCGGCCAGCCTGCTGCGGGAGTTCCAGGAGCGCTACCCGGACATCGTGCTGGACCTGTTCGTGAGCGACGCGGTCATAGACCCGGTGAAGCAGGGCTTCGACGTGGCGCTGCAGATATTCAAGCCCGTGTCGGACGAGCTGGTGTCGCGCCGGCTGTTCCCGGTGCGCCGCGTGTTCTGTGCCTCGTCGGAGTACCTGCTCAAGCACGGCTCGCCGCGCATGCCCCGCGACCTGTTTGGCCACCGCCTGGGCCTCTATTCGGGCTACCCCACCCGCGACCGCTGGACCTTCCACCGCGCCGGCGAGGACAGCGTGACGCTGGACCTCAAGCCCGTGCTGATGAGCAACTCGGTGCACCTGCTGCGCGACTACGTCTGCGAGCACGCGGGCATCGTGTGCCTGCCCACGCTGGTGGCGGCCGAGGGCCTTTGCAGCGGCCGGCTCAGGATCGTGCTGCCGGACTACCAGCTCTCGGCGTTCTGGCTCTCCGCCGTCTACGCCCGCACGCTGCGGGGCGCGTTCAAGCTGCGCCTGTTCATCGAGAGCCTGGGCGCGAGCTTCAGCGGTGGCGAGCCGCCCTGGGACAAGGCGCTCATCGAGCAGGGGCTGACACCGCCGCAGTTGCTGGAGGACTGAGCCGGCGCCCGCCTATCCTTGCCCCCACACAAGCTGTCAATGGGAAGGAAACGGGCCATGCTGAAGATGGATGCCGCTCGCAGCGTGCTGGTGCTGGTCGATTACCAGGGGCGGCTCATGCCGGCGATTCATGGTGCACCGGCCGTGGTCGAGGCCGCGCTTGTGCTGGCAGATGCCGCGCGCGCGCTGGGCGTCCGGGTCGTGGGCACGGAACAGAACCCGGACGGGCTCGGCCGCAACGACGAAGCCGTGCGCCGGCGCTGCGACGTGACGCTGTCCAAGATGCACTTCGACGCCTGTAGCGACGGGCTGGCGGAATTGCTGACCGAGGGCCGTGCGCCAGGCGACCAGCCCGCGGTCGTGATGGCAGGCTGCGAAGCGCACGTGTGCCTGATGCAAACCGCCCTGGGGCTGCTGGAGCGCGGCTTCCGGACCTGGGTGGTCGAGACGGCGTGCGGCTCGCGCCGCGCTGCCGACAAGCTGGCGGCCATGCAGCGCCTGCGCGAGGCCGGCGCGACCGTCGTCAGCGATGAAATGGTGCTCTTCGAGTGGGTGCGCCATTGCCGCCACCCGCAGTTCAAGGCAGTGCTGAACCTGGTCAAGCGCCGCGGCAGTTGAAGCGGCAAGGCCGGCCGTCGTGCCCGCGCCACCGTGGATCGGGTTTTCCAGCCGCACCGCAGCCCTCGCGGAGTGCCGGCGCGAAGCCCCTCGAACCCGGCGCCAGGCTTCACCTGACGCCCGCTGCTGCGGGCGTGACGTCGCGCAGAGGCTGAGCCGACAGCCCCGTTTGCCGTGCATCGAGGGCTTCAAAGACTTCGGCGATCCAGTCGACGAACACGCGCGCCCTGGCGTTCAGGTGACGGTTCTGCGGGTACATCGCGTACAGCGGCATGTGCGCCTGGCACCAATCCGGCAGGACCTGGACCAGCTCGCCACGGTCCAGGTCAGGCTGGATCTGAAAGCGGAAATTCAGGCCGATGCCCAGGCCGGCCCGCAGCGCGTTCAGGTGTGCCGTGCTTTCGTTGACCGCGACGCCACCCTCGGTCGGCACCTCGATGACTTCCCCCGCTCGCTCGAAGCGCAGCGGAAACGATTTGCCTGTCAGCGAAGAAAAGTAGCCGACCAGGCGGTGTCCGGCCAGCAGCTCCGAGGGATGGGCCGGCAGACCGTGGCGCTCCACATAGGAGCGGTGGGCACACACCAGCATGTCGAGCTCGCACAGCTTGCGGGCAACGAGTGAGCTTTCGGTCAGAGCCCCGCCGCGGATCACGCAATCGATGCCCTCGCTGATCATGTCGGCCGGCCGGTCGCTGACGCCCAGGCGCAGCTCGATGTCCGGATAGCGGGCCTGGAAGGCCGGCAGCGCCGGAATCAGGGCCAGGTTCGCCAATGAGGAGCCGATGTCCACGCGCAGCCGGCCACGAGGCTGTGCACGCGTTCCGCGCGCCATGGCATTCATGTCGTCCAGCTCGCTGAGCAGGTGCAGCGCTCGCTCGTAGTAAGCCGCACCTTCCGGCGTGACCGTGGCTTGGCGCGTGGTGCGCTGGATCAGCCTGGTGCCCAGCGCTTCTTCCAGCTCCTGGATCAATTTGCTCGCCGTCGAGCGGGGCAACCCGAGCTGGTCAGCGGCGCGGCTGAAGCTGCCGGCGTCGGCTATGCGGACGAAAACCCGAATCGCAAGAAGTTGGTCCATGCGGTTGATTGTGCATGTATGTGGATAATGATTCCAGATTTTGCGTCTTTGATTCTATTAGTGGACTGTCTACAGTGCTCCTCATTCGCTCACCAACCACATGAGGACGTCATGAAGAAGCTCGAAGGAAAAGTCGCTGTCATCACCGGTGGAACCTCCGGCATCGGCTTGGCGACTGCCAAGCTGTTCCACGCCGAAGGCGCCCAGGTCTTCATCACCGGCCGCCGCCAGGCCGAGCTGGACGCCGCTGTCGCAGCCATTGGCAAGAACGCGGTCGGGGTGCAGGCCGATTCGGCGAACAATGCCGACCTCGACCGCCTCGTCGAGACGATCCGCGAACGCGCCGGCCGTATCGATAGCCTGTTCGTGAATGCGGGCGGCGGCGGCATGCTGCCGCTGGGCCAGATCACCGAAGAGCACTACGCGGACACTTTCGACCGCAACGTCAAGGGCTTGCTGTTCACGGTGCAGAAGGCGCTGCCGCTGCTGGCCAAGGGCGCTTCCGTCATCCTGCCCGGCTCGACGACCACCATCACCGGTACGGCGGCCTTCAGCGTCTACAGCGCCAGCAAGGCTGCGGTGCGTGCGCTGGCGCGCAGCTGGATCCTGGACCTGAAGGAGCGCCACATCCGCGTCAACGTGATCAGCCCGGGGCCTGTGCGTACGCCGGGGCTGGTGGAGCTGGCCGGCAACGATCCTGCCGCCCAGCAAGGCCTGCTCGATCACCTGGCCAGCCAGATTCCGCTTGGGCGCGTGGCGGAGCCGGAGGAAATCTCCAAGGTGGTGCTCTTCCTGGCATCGGATGACTCCAGCTTCGTCAACGGCGCCGAGCTGTTCGCCGACGGCGGCATGGCGCAGGTGTGAGCCGAGCCACCGCGGCACAGCGCCGCGGCTTGTGCCGAAGTGCGCCCACGAAGGACGCCATCTCGCATGGACGGACAAGCGCCCGGCACGCGCAGGCAAGACGGCGCCGGCCTTCCAAGGCACCTTCCGTGTCGTGGTCCGCATGGACTGCCCGCACCAACACCACGAGGAAGACATGCCTGCTCCAGCCACACGTGCCTCCCACAGCCGCCATGCGGCAGCCTCGTTGCTCCTGGCCTGCGCGGCTGCGCCGGCCTCGGCGGCTGAAGCTCCGGCCTGGTTCCCGTCCGAGTGGGGCGTGCAGGACCAGCGCGGCGCGGCCAACCGCATCACCCCGGAGCGCACGCTTGCGGCGCTGCGCCTGGCCAAGACCGGGCGCATCCATTCGCTGGCCCAGCCGTTTCGCTCCGACATGCCCATTTGGGGCGGGCGCTCCTTCCAGCTCACCATCCCGCACGCTGACGAGCCGCCGAGCAAGAACGCGCTGACGGCCAACCTCGACTTCGTTGCTGGCGAGCTGGGACAGGTCGGCACGCAGCTCGACGGCCTCGGTCACGTGGGCATCGGCGACCTCTACTACAACGGCAACGACCGGCGCGAGTTCGTGCGGCGCAACGGGCTGCAGCGCCTGGGGATTGAGCACGCGGGCCCTTTCGTCACGCGTGGCGTGCTGGTCGACGTGGCGGCCTACAAGGGCGTGCAGCGGCTGCCGCCCGGCTACGAGGTCACGGCGGCCGACCTGCAGGGCGCGCTGGCACGCCAGAAGCTCAGCTTGCGCGAAGGCGACACGTTGCTGCTGCGCACCGGATGGGCACAGCTGTGGAAGAGCGACCCGGCCGCCTACACCGGCAACGCGCCCGGCTGGGGGCCGCAGGCCTGCGAGTGGATCGTGCGCCAGAAGCCCGCGGCCACCGGCTGCGACACCTACGGCTGCGATGTCGTCCCCAACCCGCACGACGCCGCGGTGCTGTGGCCCTGCCACCAGATCATGGGCACCCAGGCCGGCATCTACAACATCGAGAACCTCGATCTTGAAGCCCTGGCCGCGGACGGCGCGCACGAGTTCCTGTTCGTCATGACGCCGCTGCCGCTGGTGGGCGCCTCGGGCTCGCCGGTGGCGCCCATCGCCATCCGCTGAAGAACGGGGTAGCGGCGCGCCGTTCAGCCCCCGCGCTGCACGGCAGCGCCGCACCTGCGCCGGTATTCGCTGGGCGAGCATCCGTAGCGTTGCTGGAAGGTCCGGCTGAAATGCGCCGCGTCGCTGAAGCCGTGATCGAAAGCGACTTGCGTGAGCATGCGGTGCGAGGCAGCCGGATCGCGCAGCACCCGCTCGCAGGCGGCCAGCCGCTGCTGCCAGATCCAGCGCGAGGCCGTGCAGCCCTGCGTTCGGAACAGCTGGTGCAGGCTGCGCAGCGACACGCCGGCCGCCTGGGCGAGGTCACCCAAAGTCAGCGACGGGTCGTGCAGCCGTTTCAGGGCCTGAAGCTTCACGCGCTCGAACCGCGGACAGCTCGAGGGTGCCGCTTCGCCGCGCAACTCCCGCAGGCCCGCCGTGACGACGTCCAGCAGGGCGCTGGCCAGATCCTCCGCGGTGCCGGCCTGTGTCGCCGACAGGTCCTCGCCGAGCGCCATGAGCATGGGCTGCAGCAGCCGGCCGGGCAGCGTGTCGGCCGGGGCGGCCCGGGCCACCAGCCCATCACAGCCGCCCAGTCGCGCCAGCAGCTCGCGCCTGGGAATGCGCAGCACCACCTGCCGGTAGTCGGCGTCGTAGGCCAGCTCGTAGGGGCGGCGCGTGTCGTAGATGGCGAACTCGCCCGGCGCCAGCCAGGTCTCGCGGCCCGCCTGGCGCACCGCGCCACGGCCGGCAAGCTGCAGGTTGAGCAGGAAAAACTCCTCGGCACCGCGCGCGGCCTGGCGCTGCGAGCGCGTCACGCGCTTGCTGCCGTGCCCGCTGGAGCAAAAACGCGTGAGCGACAGCGCGGCCAGGTCGCGATTGAGCATGGCGGCGTCGAAGCCCGCGGGCTCCGCAATCTTGAAGTCCGACTCCACGAAGCGGTCGGACACCGCCTGCGTCCAACCGGCCACCCGCTGGTGTGGAGGTAACGACAAGGTGGCGAAACCGTGCGCGTGTGCCATGAGCTGCTCCAGGCCAGGAAGCGGCGATTGTGCGTGGCTCGCGTGCTTGGCGCGAGCCATCGGTCCAGCCGTGCGGGCCTACACGGGATCAACCCGCTCAGTTCCTGACAGGCTCTAGGGAAGACCCTCGCCATTGTTTGGAAACTCCAAACAATCCAGTCGCGTCGCGCTGTCTACCGCCAGGGCAGGGCGCTTCCTAGACTTCGCTCCACTGATTCACCGGACCGCCAGCGTCCACAGGAGCGAGACATGAGCGCAGTCGAATACCAGACCCGTTTCGGGTCGCTGTCGAATTACGAGAAGGGCGGCGTGCAGGCCATCGCCGACGACGTGCGGCACTACGCCTTCTCCAACTGCTTCGACATCGCGGCCCACAGCAAGCCCTACGAGCGGGTGGTGTTCGGCCAGAACCAGGTCTACGTGCTGGAGTGCCTGCGCGCCGAAGGGAGCTCCCCCTGGTACACCTGCGCGCACGACGAGTTCGCCCTGGTGATGGACGGCGACGTCGAGGTGCACGTCGTCAAGCTCGAAGCGGCGCAGACGGTACCGGACCCGGACAAGAACGGCGCCGTGCAGGTCGAGGGCCCGCCGCGCGGCGCCCGCATGGGCTGGATGCGCCTGCAGCGCGGCCACCAGGCGCTGCTGCCCAGGAACACGGCCTACCAGTTGCGCAGCGCCACGCCGGGCGTGGTGGTGCTGCAGACCTGCAAGGGCGATCTCAGCATCGAGCGCTGGGCCGAGATCTGCCAGACCGCCTGAAGCCTTGCAACACGCCGGAGACCTTGACATGAACGCAGCAGCCACCGCCCTTGCCCAGCCCGCGTCCGCGACGTCGGACCTCACCTGCGGCTACCAGCGCTTCGCGCTGGGCGGCTTCACCTTCCGCCGCGACGAATACTTCGCCCACGTCGGCTGGACCGCCCGCGACGGCAGGCCCATGAGCCACACCATGGACGCGGGCAACTTCCTGCGTGCGCTCATGCGCGACGTGGCCTGGGGCTTCTTCTACGGCACCGTCAGCTTCGACGACGTGGTGGGCACGCACAACCACTACAAGACCGTTGACCTCTTCGCCGGCAGCTTCAACGGGACCATGAAGGAAGCGGGCGTGGACCGGCTGGAGAACTTCGCCACGGACGAGATACGCGCCACCTTCGAGGCCATGCTCGACGACTGGACCAACGAGCGCTTCGACCCCTTCTCCGCCCCGCAGGAAACCGGCTCGCCCTACGGCCGCAAGCAGGGCAACAACCGCGCCAGGATCACGCGGGCCCGCGAGCTGGCCAAGCGCTGCGTGGGCCTCAAGGGTGACCTCGACCTGCGCAGCGACGAGCGCGGGGCCCCGGTGAACCGCGCCTTCGCCGACGTGCCGCAGGAGCAGCCGGAGCTGCACCCCGAGCCGGGCTTCGAGGACGAGGTGCACGCCTTCAACCTGTTCGGCTTCCTGAGCCGCTCGCAGGTGACGTGGAACCCGAGCTTCACCTCGGTCGTCAAGCACAGCTACATGTGCCCGACCACCGAGGAGCACATCCTGCCCATCCTGCACGGCAACGACCGCGTGGAGTGGTTCTTCCAGATGTGCGACGAGATCCACTGGGACTGTGCCGACAAGGACACCGGCAAGCCCCTGGCCCGCGTGATCATGAAGGCCGGCGACATGGCGGCCATGCCCGCCTACTGCCGCCACCAGGGCTACAGCCCCAAGCGCTCGATGCTGCTGGTGTGGGAGAACGGCTCGCCCTCGCTGGTGTACGAGATCCAGAAGGGCGAGAGCCCGGAGATCCCCGTCCAGTTCTGAGCTGACGCCCGCCGCCTGAGCGCGGCACCCCAAGCCTGGCCCCGGCCACCGCGCGCCCCGAGCGGCGCGCGGTGAAGGGCGCAGCCTTGCCCAACGATTTCGCAGAGGCACGATGAAGACGTTTCCATCCCGCGCCGGCTCGGTGCTGCTGGCCACGGGCTGCATGGCCGCGGCCGGCAGCGCATGCGCAGGCGGCATTCCCTTCGCCGGCAACCGGCCGCAGAGCTTCGAGTTCCCGCTGGACTACGACCAGCCCTACAACTCGGTCGGCCAGTTCGTCCAGTACACCAGCGACCAGCGCGTGTTCGATGCCGGCGGCAACAAGGTGGACGGCAACGGCGGCCACACCTTCGTGGGCCTGACCTCGCTGCTGCACTACTGGAAGCTCGACGGCCTGCCGCAGGTGGGCTGGGTGGGCTCGGTGACGATTCCGGAAGTGCGCGCCCAGGGCCGCGGCTTTTCCGCCAGCGGCATCGGCGACCCGCTGGTCGGCGGCCTGGCCTTCGTCAAGCCCACGCCCACCAGCACGCTGGGGCTGCAGGCCCTGGTGCAGGTGCCCATAGGCGCCAAGGAGGTCACCTCCGACACCTGGGCGCTGTGGCCGTCGGCCTTCTACAACGCCTGGTTCGGCGACCGCCTGAACCTGGACGTGCTGGTGGGCGGCGTGCTGCGCGGCACCACGCACCGCACCGGCGCCAACGACGTGGATGCCGGCAACACCCTGCACGCCAACGTGCGCCTGGGCTACGGGCTGGAACCCGTGCGCTACGACCGCGGCGTGCACACCATCCCATTCGTCGGCCTGGACTTCCAGAAGACCCGCCGCGCCTACGACAAGGAGACCGGGTTGGTGTTGCCCAACTCCGACAGCCGCGAGACCGCGGCCAGCGTGGGCGTGCTGTTCCAGATCCAGCGCGCCAAGACCTACGACCAGTTCGAGATCCATTACGCCAAGGGCGTGAACGGCCGCAACACGTCCGTGACCAACGGGGTTTTCCTTCAGTACTGGCATTACTTCTGACAGGAGACAGCATGAGCACTTCCCACCACGGCGGCCCGGCCGAGCCCTCGCGCCGCCACTTCATCCGCAGCGCCGGCGCGGGCACCGCGGCCGTCGCCGCCACGGCCCTGGGCGTGGCCGGCACCTCCGCTGCGGCCGCAACCGCCTTCGATGCCGAGTACGACCTGGTCGTGTGCGGCAGCGGCTGCGGCGGCCTGGCCACGGCGCTGTTCGCCAAGTGGCAAGGCGCCAGCTCGGTGATCCTGGAGAAGGCCGGCAGCATCGGCGGCACCACCAGCAAGGCCGCGTTCTGGTACTGGGTGCCCAACAACGAGGCCATGCGCAAGGCCGGCATGGCCGACCCCAAGCCGGACTTCCTGAAGTACGTGGCCCGGCTGAGCAACCCGCAAGGCTACGACCCGCGCGCGCCGCGCTACGGCCTGTCGCCGTGGGAGTACGACATGTGCGAGGCCATCTACGACAGCGCCTCGCCCGCGGCGGAGCTGCTGGCGGCCAAGGGCGCGCTGCCCTACAGGCATATGGCGGACGTGCCCGACTATTTCGCGGAACTGCCGGAAAACAAGGCGCCCAAGGGGAGGGTGCTGGTGCCGGCCGAGGCCAGCCCAAGCATGTCCGATGGCGGGCGCGTGGCCATACGCATGATGTCGGCCAAGGCGCGGCAGGAGGGCATTCCCATACGCACCGGGCAGCAGGTGACGCGCATCTTGCGCAACGCCGAGGGCCGCGTCGTCGGCGTCGAGGCGCAGGACGAGCTGGGCAAGGTCACGCGCTTTGGTGCACGCAAGGCCGTGGTGTTTGCCACGGGTGGTTTCACGCACAACCCGGAGCTGCGGCGCAATTTTCTCAGCGGTCCCATCTTCGGCGGCTGCGCCGCGCCCAGCAACGAGGGCGACTTCGTCGCGCTGTCCTCGCCGCTGGGCGTGCAGTTGCGCAACATGAACCATGCGTGGATGTGCCCCATCCCGCTGGAGAAGGCCGTGGCGCGGGACGGCTCCATCTCCGGCATGTTCTCGGTGGCCGGCGACTCCATGCTGTGGGTCAACAAGTACGGGCGCCGCAACGTCAACGAGAAGCTGCAGTACAACGAGCTGGCCCACAGCTTCCACGCCTGGGACGGCGCCAAGGCCGAGTTCCCGGACCTGGTGCGCATCGCCCTCTGGGACCAGCGCTCGCAGCAGCACTCGGCCAGCCCCGAGTACGGGCGCCTGATCGTGCCGCCGGGCACGGATGACAGGCACGTCATCAAGGCGGCGGACCTGCCCGCGCTGGCCCGCGCCATCGACGAGCGGCTTGCGAAGTACGCCGGCGTCACCGGCGGCGTGCGGCTGGCGCCGGACTTCCTGGCGCAACTGCAGGCCTCGATCGCCCGCTACAACGAGCTGGCCAAGGCCGGCAAGGACGTGGACCAGCACCGCGGCGAGCGCGTGGTCGAGCAGCTCTTCAACGGCGACGTGAAGGACGAGCCCGGCCGCGCCAACCCCACGCTGTGGCCGCTGGCCGACACCGGCCCCTACTACGCCGCGCTGGTGGTGCCCGGCGCGCTGGACACCAAGGGCGGCCCAAAGACCGACACCCAGGGCCGCGTGCTCGATGCCGCCGACAAGCCCGTGCCCGGCCTCTACGGCGTGGGCAACTGCGTGGCCTCGGCCTCGGGGCGGGCGTATTGGGCCGGGGGCGCGACGCTGGGGCCCATCATCGCCTTCGCCTACCGCGCCGGCCGTGCCGCCGCCGCCGAGCCCGGGAGCGCCGCATGAAGGCCGCGCTGCTGAGTGCCCTGGGCACCCTGCTGCTGGCCGCCGCGCCGGCCTGGGCCGACGCCCAGCTCGGCGAGCGCCTGGCGCGCGCGAGCTGCGCCCAATGCCACAACTTCGCCAAGGCCGAAGGCCATGGCGTGGGCCCCAACCTGTTCGGCCTGCTGGGCCGCCCGGCGGGCGTGGCGCCGGGCTTCGAATTTTCCAAGCCGCACGCCGACGCGCTCAAGGGCAAGACCTGGGACGCCGCGCTGCTCGATCGCTGGCTCACCGACACGCAAAGCGTCGCGCCGGGCAGCGGGATGGTCTATTTCCAGGACGACCCCGCCAAGCGCGCCGCGCTCATCGAGTACCTGCAAACGCTCAAGTGAGCAAAGGAACCGCCATGGCACTGACCCGCCAAACCATGACCGACGAGCAGCGCAAGTCCGTTGCCGTCGAGTACCTCAAGGCCTTCGACAACGCGGGCGTCACCTCCGGCGGCGGCTCCATCCTGGAGCTGTTCGCCACCGACGCGCAGGTCTATTTCCCGAAGTGGGGCCTGGCCAGCGGGCGCGACGAGATAGGGCGCCTGTTCGGCGACGTGGGCGCCACGCTCAAGTCCATCCACCACCACTTCGCGCACTTCAACTGGATCTTCTCCGGCGGCGACCTGCTGGTGTGCGAAGGCACCAGCCACGGCGAGCACCGCGACGGCCCCTGGCGCGCCGGCGTGCCCGCGTGGGGCGCGGGGCACTGGTGCGACGTGTTCGAGATCCGCGACTGGCAGATACAGCGCTGCTTCATCTACCTGGACCCCGACTACGCGGGCCAGGACACCGGCCGCTACCCGTGGCTGGCCGACAAGCCCAACCAACGCTGAGCCCGACGCCATGAAGCTGCCCAACGATCTCCCGGCCGCGGCCCAAGGCCTGCGCATACGCCACCAGCTCTTCATCGACGGCCGGTTCGTCGATGCCCTCGCGGGCCAGACGCTGCCCACGCACAACCCGCACGACCTCAGCGTCATCGCCGACGTCGCCATGGCCGGCCGCGAGGACGTGGACCTGGCCGTGGCCGCGGCGCAGCGCGCCTTTCCGGCCTGGAGCCGCATGGCCGCCGCCGACCGGGGCCGCATCCTGCTGCGCCTGGCCGACCTGATAGAAGCCAACGCCGAGGAGCTGGCGCGGCTGGAGTCCCTGGACACCGGCCACCCGCTGCGCGACTCGCGCAGCCTGGACGTGCCGCGCACGGCCGCGTGCTTCCGCTACTTCGGCGGCATGGCCGACAAGTTCCAGGGCGAGACCATTCCCGTGGAAGAGGGCTTCCTCAACTACACGCTGCGCGAGCCCATAGGCGTGGTGGGCCAGGTCGTCCCCTGGAACTTTCCGCTGATGTTCACGGCCTGGAAGATGGGCCCGGCGCTGGCCGCGGGCAACTGCGTGGTGCTCAAGCCCGCGGAGCTCACGCCGCTGAGCACGCTCAAGGTGGCCGAGCTCATGGCCGAGGCCGGCATGCCCGCCGGCGTGGTCAACGTCGTGCCCGGGCTGGGCTCGGTGGCGGGCCAGTACATCGCCGAGCATCCGGCCATCGGCAAGGTGGCCTTCACCGGCAGCACGGCCACGGGGCGGCGCATCGTGCAGGCCTCCGCCTCCAACCTCAAGAAGGTGCAGCTGGAGCTGGGCGGCAAGGGCCCCAACATCGTGTTCGACGACGCCAACCTCACGGCCGCCGTCAACGGCAGCGCCTGGGCCATCTTCCACAACCAGGGCCAGGCCTGCATCGCGGGCACGCGGCTGGTGCTGCACGAGCGCATTGCCGACGAGTTCCTGGACAGGTTCCTGCCGCTGGCGCGCTCCATACGCGTGGGCAACCAGCTCGATCCGGACACCGAGATGGGCCCCCTGACCAGCGCGCAGCAGCGCGACCGGGTGCTCAGCTACGTCGAGATCGCCAAGGACCAGGGCGGCGAAGTGCTGGCCGGCGGCCGCCCGCCCGCGGACGCGGCGCTGGCGCAGGGCTGCTACGTGGAGCCCACCATCGTGCGGGCGCGCAGCTATCGCGACCGCATCGCGCAGGAGGAAGTCTTCGGCCCGGTGGTGACGGTGCTGACCTTCAAGGACGACGCCCAAGCGCTGGCCATTGCCAACGGCACCGAGTACGGCCTGGGCAGCGGGCTGTGGACGTCCAACGTGCAGCGCGCCCACAAGCTGGCGCGCGACATCCATGCCGGCATGGTGTGGATCAACAGCTACAAGCGCGTGAACCCCGGCTCGCCCTTTGGCGGCAACGGCGCCAGCGGCTATGGCCGCGAGATGGGCTTTGACGCGATGCGCGAATACACCACCGTCAAGAGCGTCTGGGTCAACGTCGATGCCCAGATCCCGCCCTGGTACCGGCGCTGATGCCGGATGCGACAGCCCCCACGGAGCCCCACCCTCATGAAGCCCTTGTTCTCCTTCCTCGTGGCCGGCGCGATGTCGCTGGCCGCCTTCTCGCTGCACGCGCAGGCCTGGCCGGCCAAGCCGGTGCGCATCGTCGTCCCATTCCCGCCGGGAGGCATCGTGGACATGGTGGCGCGGCAACTGCAGCCCGGGCTGCAGCAGGCGCTTGGGCAGACCGTGATCATCGACAACAAGGCCGGCGCGGGCGGCTCGGTCGGCTCGGCCGAGGTGTCGCGCGCCCCGGCCGACGGGCACACGCTGCTGATGGTGTTCGATTCCTACGTCACCTACCCGCTGGTGTATCCGCGGGTGGGCGAGGGCATCCTGAAGAAGCTCGCGCCGGTGACGCAGATCGCCAGCAACCCGCTGGTGCTGGTGGTCAGCCCGCGCGTGACGGCGCCTGACCTCAAGGCGCTGGTGGCGCAGTTGCGCAGCCAGCCCGACAAGTTCAACTACGCCACCACCGGCGCGGGCAGCAGCAACCACCTGACGGCCGAGTACTTCAAGAGCGTGTCGGCCACGCAGATCAACCACGTGCCCTACCGCGGCGGCGGCCCGGCGCAGCAGGACCTGTTGGGCGGTCAGGTGGACATGATGTTCCTGTCGGCCGTGCTGGCGCAGCCGCACGTGAAGGCCGGCAAGCTGCGCGCGCTGGCGCAGACCGGGGCGCAGCGCTCGCCCGCGTATGCGGGCGTGCCCACCGTGGCGGAGTCCGGTTACCCGGGCTTCGAGGTCGAATCGTGGGTGGGCCTGCTGGCGCCCGCGGGCACGCCCGCGCCGGTGATTGCACGGCTGCAGGCGGAGGTGGCCAAGATCCTGGCCGCGCCCGTCTTCCGTGCGCGGCTGGAAGAGCAGGGCCTCAAGGGCATAGGCAGCACGCCTGAGCAGTTCGGCCAGACGCTGGCCACCGAGCGCCAGCGCTGGGCCCGCCTGGTGGCCGAGCGCAAGCTGCCGCTGGAATGAGGAGGCTGCCATGACGCCCTTCACTTTCCAGGCCCGCCTGCCCCGCGTCGTCTTCGGCCCCGGCACGCTGGAGCAACTGCCCGCCGAGGTCGAGCGGCTGGGTGCGGCCAAGGCGCTGGTGCTGTCCACGCCGGACCAGCAGGCGCAGGCCCAGCGCGTGGCCGACATGCTGGGCGCGCGCAGTGCCGGCGTGTTCGCCCGCGCGGTGATGCACGTGCCCGTGGAGACGGCCCGCGAGGCCCGCGAGCAGGCCCGGCGGCTGGGTGCGGACTGCGCCGTGGCCATAGGCGGGGGCTCGACCACCGGGCTGGGCAAGGCCATCGCGCTGGACAGCGGGCTGCCCATCATCGCGGTGCCCACCACCTACGCCGGCAGCGAGATGACGCCCATCTACGGCCTCACCGAGGGCGGCATCAAGAAGACCGGGCGCGACGCCCGCGTGCTGCCGCGCACCGTGATCTACGACCCCCGCCTCACGCTCACGCTGCCCGTGGGCCTGAGCGTGAGCAGCGGGCTCAACGCCATCGCGCATGCGGCCGAAGGCCTGTACGCGCACAACGGCAACCCCATCCTGAGCCTCATGGCCGAGGACGGCATACGCGCGCTGGCGCAGGCCCTGCCCGCGCTGCACCGCGACCCTTCCGACCTGGCCGCGCGCAGCGATGCCCTCTACGGCGCCTGGCTGTGCGGCGTGGTGCTGGGCAACGGCGCCATGGGCCTGCACCACAAGCTCTGCCACACCCTGGGCGGCAGCTTCAACTTGCCGCATGCCGAGGTGCACACCGTCGTGCTGCCGCATGCCCTGGCCTACAACGCGCCCAACGCGCCCCAGGCCATGGCGGCCCTCTCCCGCGCGTTGGATGCCCCGGACGCGCCGCTGGCGCTGCAGCAGCTCGCGGCCCGCCTTGGGGCGCCCACGGCGCTCAAGGACATCGGCATGCCCGCCGACGGGCTGGACCGCGTGGCCGACCTGGCCGTGTCGGCGCCGTACCCCAACCCCCGCCCGCTGGAGCGCGCCGCCTTGCGCGCGCTGCTGCAGCGCGCGTGGGACGGCAGCGCGCCGACGCCCTAGCTCTTGCCGGCGCACGCCAAGACCCGAGGAGCCGCCATGCGCAACATCGACGAGTTCAACATCACGCGGGCCGTGCTGCAGAGCCTGGAAGGCTGCGACGACCCGCGGCTCCAGGAGATCATGGGCGCGCTGGTGCGCCACCTGCACGACTTCGCGCGCGAGGTCAGGCTCACCGAGGCCGAGCTCATGCGGGGCATCGCCTTCCTCACCGCCGCCGGTCAAAAGTGCGACGACAAGCGCCAGGAGCTCATCCTGCTGTCGGACACGCTGGGCCTGTCCATGCTCGCGGTGGCCCTGAACAACGCGCGTCCGGCAGGCGCGACGGAGGCCACCGTGTTCGGCCCCTTCCATGTCCACGACGCGCCGCGCATGGAGCAGGGCGACGACATCGCCGCCGGTGCACCGGGGGAGCCGCTGGACGTGGAGCTGTGCGTGTGCGCGCTCGACGGCACGCCCATTCCCCATGCCGAGGTGGACGTGTGGCAGGCCGACGAGCAGGGCCTGTACGACGTGCAGATTCCCGCCCTCGGTTCACGGCGCCGCGCGCGTGCGGTGATGAAGGCCGACGTGGAAGGGCGCCTGCGCTTTCGCAGCATCGTGCCGAGGGCCTACCCGATTCCCACCGATGGGCCGGTGGGCGAGATGCTCGTGGCCACGGGCCGCCATCCCTGGCGTCCCGCGCACGTGCATTTCATGGTCAAGGCCGCGGGCTACCAGACCTTGATCACGCACGTGTTCCGGGCGGGCGACCCGTACCTCGACTCGGACGTCGTCTTCGGCGTGCGCAACTCGCTGGTGGCGAGCTTCGACGGGGACGCCCAGGGCCGGCGGCGCCTGGACCTGCGCCTCGTGCTGGCACCGCTGGAGCCGTGAGCATGGCCCAAGCGCCGCACCCCTACTTCGCCGTGTGGGCCACCGACCGGGCCGATGCGCTGGAGCGGCGCACGCGCGTGCGCGAAGAGCACCGCCGGCGGCTGCGCGACGCGCATGAATGCGGCGTTCGCGTGCTGCACGGCGGGCCCACCCTGGAGGCGCAGGACCAGCACATGAACGGGACGCTGTTGATCGTGCAGGCCGCAACGCTGCAGGCGGTGCAGCAGTTCATCGAGGGCGACCCCTACGTGCGCGAAGGGGTGTACGACAGCGTCGTCATCCGCCCCTGGGCCTGGGGCCTTGGGCGCCCGCCGGCGTGACGGCCGGCCCTTGAGGCCCGCGCACCGGCGCGAAGCCCATCCTTGCGCGCCACGCCACAGGCGTGGGCCCAGGCGTCTCAGGCTGGCGCAGGCCGCTTCACGCCGTTGCGGCCTGGGGCCGCCGCAACACCAGCAGCCGCGCGGTCATGCTTTGCACGCACTCGCCGCGCTGGTTCAGCGTTTCCGAGCGGCAGGTCACGATGCCGCGATCGGCCTTGGAGCGCGACGGGGCGACGTCAAGCACCGTCGTGCTCACGCGCAGCAAGTCGCCGGGGCGCGTGGGCCGCGGCCATTGCAGCTCGGTGCCCGCGCCTATGACGCCGCAGCCAAAGGGCAGGCTTTCCACCAGCAGGCGCATAGTGAGGGCGGCCGTGTGCCACCCGCTGGCGGCCAGGCCGCCGAACACGCTGGCGCGGGCCGCCGCTTCGTCCAGATGAAAAGGCTGCGGATCAAAGCGCGCCGCGAAGCTCCGCACCTCGTCCGCCTCGACCAGCAGCGTGCCGCTTTCGAAGCGGTCGCCCACGGCCAGGTTGTCCAGGTACAGCGGTTGTCCAGCGGTGTGAGCGGCCATGGCGGTGCAGGTTTTCAGGTTGAGGAACCGGCTGCGAGCGCCGCATCCAGCATCACTTGCGCCGCGCCGCGTGCCGTTTCGGCCGCCTCGGCGCCGGTGCCGACTTGCGAGGCGGCCAGGGCGCCGTCGTAGAGCAGCGCGAGCTGCCGCGCCAAGCCGGCGGCATCGGCCACGCCGGCTTCCCGCGCCAGCGACGTGAACAGCTCGCGCAGCCAGCCGCGGGCCTCGTCGCACACCGCCTTCACGCCCGCGCTGGGCTGCGTCTCGGCCGTGACGCGGGTGAACGCGCAGCCGCGGAAGCCCGGCGCCGCCGTGGCTTCGCACAGCGCGTCGAACACGCCCAGCAGCTTCTGGCGCGGGGTGTCGCAACGCTCCAGGCGCTGCGTGATGCGTGCCTTGCGCACCTCGTGCCGCGCCTGGAGGTAGGCGCGTATGAGCTCGTCCTTGCTGCCGAAACAGTCGTACAGCGACGCCTTGGCCACGCCGGCGCGCTCGATCACCCGGTCGATGCCCACGGTATGGATGCCGCCTTCGTAAAACAGCTCGTCCGCCGCGGCCAGCAGCCGCTCGCGTGCGGAACGGGGTGCGGGATCGGCATTGCGTTTGGTGGCCATGACTTGAATCTACCAGACAGGTCTGTACACTTCAAGCAATCAGACAGATCGGTCTGTCTGCAAAGCTTCACTTTGACAGGAGTTGCCGTGACCTGTGCCAACCCCACGTCCCCGCCCGCGCTGCCCATGCCGCGCACGAGGCGCTTGCCCCCTCAGGGCGCTTTCGTGCTCAAGGCATCCATGGCGCTGAGCTTCCTGGCGGGCTCCAGCGCGCCCACGCCGCTGTACGCGGTCTATCAGGCGCAGTGGGGCTTCTCATCGACCATGCTGACCCTGGTGTTCGGGGTGTATGCCATCGCGGTGCTGCTGGCGCTGCTGGTGGCGGGGCGCTTGTCGGACCATGTGGGCCGGCGTCCCGTGCTGATGGCGGCTGCCGCGGCGCAGGCCCTGACCATGGTGGTGTTCGCGCTGGCCGGCGACGTGGGCGACTTGCTGCTGGCGCGGGTGCTGCAGGGGCTGTCCACCGGTGCCGCGGTCGCCGCGGTGGGCGCCGGGCTGCTGGACCTGGACCGTGCCCGCGGTGCGGTGGCCAACGCCGTGGCGCCCATGCTGGGCACGGCGGTGGGCGGCATCCTGGCCGGCTCGCTGGTGCAGTACCTGCCGCAGCCGACGCACCTGGTCTATGCCGTCATGGGCGCGGTGTTCGTCCTGCAGGGCGTGGCGCTGGCCTTCGTGGGCGAGACGGCCGAGCGGCGGCCTGGGGCGCTGGCTTCGCTGCGCCCGCAACTGAGCGTGCCGGCGCACGTGGTCAAGCCGCTGCTGCTGGTCACGCCGGCCATCGTGGCGGCTTGGGCGGTGGCGGGCTTCTACGGCTCGCTTGGGCCGACGCTGCTGCGCAGCCTGGCCGGGTCGGCCTCTTTCCTGTTGGGCGGGCTGGCGCTGTTCGTTCTGGCCGGCAGCGGTGCGCTGGCGGTGCTGGCGCTGCGGCAACGCTCCGCGCAGCGGCTGTTGCGCATAGGCACCAGCTTGCTGCCCGCCGGCTTGGCTGTGGTCATGGTGGCGCTGGCAACGCACTCGGTGGGGGTGTTCCTGGCCGGCACGGCGATGGCGGGCGTGGGCTTCGGCACGGCGTTCCAGGGCGCGCTGCGCACGCTGGTCGGTCCGCTGGCCGCGCACCAGCGCGCCGGCGTGCTGTCGGCGCTGTTCATCCTGTCCTACCTGGCCATGGGCGTGCCGGCCATGGTGGCCGGCTGGCGCCTGGCCCAGGGCGGGGACATCCTGCTCATCGCGCAGGCCTTCGACGGCGTGGTGCTGCTGCTGGCCGTGCTGGCGCTGCTGGGCACGTTCGTCCGGCAGGAGGCTGCGGCGTCGTCGTGACGGCAGCCCGCACGGCTTGGAAGGCATCCGTCTCTTTGAACCATTGCGGCACAGGCGGCTACTCAGCCTTGCCGGTCGCTGCGGCGGGACCTGCCGCCGCCTGACTGGGAGACCGCAACCTGCAAGGAGATGGCCATGGATGGGAAGTCGAAGCTGCGCGCCTTGGGGCTGGTGCTGGCGATGGTGGCGAGCGCAGCCGGCACGGGCTGGGCGCTCCAGCTGCCCTTGACGGCCGTGGTGGCCGATGCCGGTGCCGTCGACATGCCGACGCCGGCCGGCACGCCCGTGCCCAGCGTGCAAGGGGTCGGCACGGAAGCCTCCGCCGGCCTGGAGGCCATGTCGGCCACGGGTGCCGCTGCCGTACAGCAGTGACTGCGGCGCCCGCAAGACTTGCCACGGCTTGCGGCTCCCGACAGGGGCAGGCGCCATGGACCGGGGGTGTGCCTGGGTTTAGCCAACCGTTACGCAGGAGGCCGCCTGGCTAAGCCTCGTCTAATTTTTCGCCGCCACGATGCCTCTCAGGTGCTTGCAGACGCAACTGCAATGCAGCCTGGGTTTACCGGGTGATTCGCAGGGTGGGTTGACTGTTTGTCTTCTCCAGGTTCCTTATTCCCACCCCGCGCAGCTTCGGCTGCCGCCCGCTTTGTTCTCCTGTCCGCATCGAGCCCAACGGCGCGGCGGCACCGCGACCCTTCAGGTCGTGGCGCTGCCGCGCGTGACCGGGGCCGCTCTGTGCTGGACGCGCAGGCGTGGCACAAGGCCTGCACTTCTGCCCATAACGCAAACGTCGCAGTGAACAACCACACCTCGCCCAACCCTGTCCGTGGCATGCCCGATGGCGGTGACCATCCGCTGTACGGTGCAAGGCCATGCACGCGCGATGCCGTTGCATTGCAAACCGTGGCCTCGCGATTGACGCAGCCCGTGCAGCAGCTCCTGCAGCGCTGGCAAGCGCTGCAACAGGACGTGTGCCGGGCCCGGCATGCAGGCGATCCGCAGCGCATTCACCACTATGTGCTCGGCGGCGCCAAGCTGGCGCGGCTGGGCGTGTTCGACGAGGTGAGCGTGCTGCGGCACATGGCCAAGCTGCTGCTGCACACCGCGCGCGATCCGGCGCTGCCGCTGTGGTGGTGCAAGGCCTGCGTGGAGCAGCTTGCCGCGGCGCTGAGCGATTTGCAGGGCCTGCTCGGCCCTCGCGGCACGCGCACGGCGGCAGCCATTGGTGCGGCGCTGCGGCAAGCCGGCTCAGCCCACGCCGCGCCGTGCTGAAGGCCACGGGGCGCGGGCTGCATGCCGACTTCAGTCGATGGCGATCCGGCGTTCCTTGATCAGGGCGGAGAGCAGCTTCGTTTCGTCCGCGACCGTCTTGTGGAACGTGGCGCTGTCCTGGGCCACGGGTTCGACGCCCAGCTCCGCGAAGCGTTGCTTCACTTCCGGCAGCGCCACGGCCTTGGCGACCTCGCGGCTCAGCCGCGCCACCACCTCCGCCGGCGTGGCCGCGGGCGCGAACAGGCCGAACCAGTTGCCCAGCTCCACGCCCTTGATGCCGGCCTCGGCCAGCGTGGGCGCGTCCGGGAAGAAGGGGGAGCGCCGGGTGCCGGTCACCGCCAGCAGCCGGGCGCGGCCTTCGCGGATGTGGCTGAAGCCGCTGGCGGGGTCGAAGTAGTAGTCGATCTGGCCGGCCAGCAGGTCCTGCAGCGCCGGTGCCGCGCCCCGGTAGGGCACGTGCACGGCGTCCATGCCGGCCTGCTGCTTGAACAGCTCGCCCACCAGGTGCATCTGCGTGCCGGGGCCGCCTGAGCCGTAGGTGAGCTTGCCGGGGCTGGCCTTGGCCAATTGCACCAGCTCGGCGGCGCTCTTCACCGGCAAATCCTTGCGGACCACCAGGTACAGCTGCGTATGGCCCATGCTGACCACGGGCTGCAGGTCGCGCTCGGGGTTGAGCGCGGGCTTGAAGAGGGAGGGGTTGGCCGTCTGCACCGAGATCGGCGCCACCATCAGCGTGTAGCCGTCGGCCGGCGCCTTGCCGACCTCGCTGACCGCCAGGTTGCCGCTGGCACCGGGCTTGTTGTCGATGATGACGGTCTGCCCAAGCGCCTTTTGCAGCGGCACGGCCACCACGCGCGCCATGACGTCGGTGGTGCCGCCCGGCGGGAAGCCCACCACCATGCGTATGGGTTTGCTGGGCCAGGGCTGCTGCGCGAGCGCGGGCAGCGCGGCACCCAGCGCGCACAGCGCGGTGGCGGCCTGCACGAGGCGGCGGCGGAATGTGGGCGTCTTCGTCATGGCTTGTCTCCTTGTGGTCTGGATGAATGGACAGGCGGGCCCGGGGTTGGGCCGCTTCAGGCCCGCTGCTTCAGGCTGGGCAGCTCGATGCGGCGGATGAGCCGGTTCTCCTGCGCCACGATCAGCTGCGCCGAGGCTTGCAGGTAGGCCGGGAAGGCGGGGTGGCTGTCGCGCAGCGCGCTGCGCCGCTCGTACTCGGCCAGGCTCTCGTAGGCCCAGAGGTGGACGAACTGGTTCAGCGGCCCCACTTGGCTGACGTGAAAGCCCAGGGGCTGGCCCAGGGTCTCCAGCAGCACCGGCATGGCCAGCCGGTCGAACACCTCGATGAACTCGTTCATCCGGCGCAGCGCGATGGTGTAGACGCGGTGGTCCACCAGCGGGTAGCGGGCCAGGTCAGGCGGCATGGTGCAGCTCCCCGGCCGGCGCCTGTTGCGACGGCGCGTTCAGTGTTTCCACGCCGGCGATGTGGCGGGCGGTGATGTAGCCGAAGGTCATGATGGGCCCCAGCGTGATGCCGGCGCCGGGGTAGTTACCGCCCATGATGCTGGCGCGGTCGTTGCCCACGGCATAGAGGCCGGCGATGGGCGCGTCGCGCCCGTCCAGCACGCAGCCGGCCACGTCGGTGCGTATGCCGTCGAAGGTGCCCAGGTCGCCCATCACCACCTTGAGCGCGTAGTAGGGCCCCTGCCCAATGGGCGCCACGCAGGGGTTGGGCCGTTGGGCGGGGTCGGCCAGGTAGCGGTTGAAGCTGGTGCCGCCGCGGCCGAACTGCTCGTCCACGCCGCGCACGGCGCCCGCGTTGTACTCGCGCACGGTGCGCTCCAGCCCGGCCGGGTCCAGGCCGGCGTTGCGGGCCAGCTCGGCCAGCGTGCGGCCTTTGGCCAGGTAGCCGCTCTTGAGGAAGGACCGCAGCGGCATGGGCGCAGGTTTCACATGGCCCAGGCCGTACTTGCGGATCGTGAGGTGGTCGCAGACCAGCCACATCGCCGTCTCGCGCTCGCCCTCGCAGGCCTTGACCATCGCGGCGCCCACGTCGTGGTAGCTCTCGGACTCGTTGCAAAAGCGCCGGCCCCGGCGCGTGACGCCGATGATCCCGGGCTTGTAGCGGTCCAGCAGGTGCGGGAACACGCCCACGCGGCCCTGTCCCAGCGGCACCCGGGACACCGGCATCCAGGCCGCCGGCTGCGGGTAGCGCAGGGGCACGCTGCCGCCGGCCTGCTCGGCCATGCGCGCGCCGTCGCCGGTGTTGCCCTGGGGCACGGGCGAGACATGCTCGCCGCCGCGCTTGACGTGCGGGTAGGCCGCCTGCAGCCGCCGCACGTCGTGCGAGAAGCCGCCGCAGGCCAGCACCACGCCACGGCGGGCGCGGATCTCGAACTCGCCCTGCGCATCCCGCACGCGGGCGCCGGCCACGGCAGCACCGTCCTGCAGCAGTTGCTGCGCCGGCGTGCCGGTCAGGATGGGAATGCCCAGGTCCAGCGCACTCTTGGCCAGGCGCGCCGCCAGCGCGTTGCCGCTGGTGACGTTGATGCCGCGCCCGTAGCGCGCCAGCTCCAGCAAGTGGCGCGCAAGCCGCTTGACGACGTAGCCGAACGACGCGAGCGACCGGGTGGCGTTGAAGAAGTGCTTCAGGTCCGCGTTGGAGCTGTTGAACATCATGCCGATGAAGGTGATGGTCTCCAGCGGCGGGCGCAGCCGCGCCCTGTCGGCTCCCAGGCCGCGGATGTCGTAGGGCGCGGCCAGGATGGAGCGGCCCACGTCGACGCCGCCCGGCACCGTGGGGTGGTAGTCCGGGTAGAGCGTGGGCACGAATTTCACCGTGGTCTCGCGCTCGAAGAACTCGACCATCTCCGGCGCCTTGTCCAGGAAGGCCTCGACGGCGGCTTCGTCGAAGAAGGCGCCGCACTCGTTCTTCAGGTACTGGCGCGCGGCCTCGCGGCTGTCGCGCACGCCGGCGGCCTGGGCGTGCGGGTTGCCGGGAATCCACAGCACGCCGCCGGAAAAGGCGGTGGTGCCGCCGAAGACGGTGTCTTTCTCGATGACAACGACGTCCAGGCCGTGCTTCCTGGCGGTGATGGCGGTGGACAGGCCGCCCGCGCCCGCGCCTATGACGAGCAGGTCGCAGTGCCGTGTCCGGGGTGGGTGATTGGCGCCCATGCGGCAGCCCTCCTGTATGAGGAGAAAGTGGGAAAGGAATGGGCCGGTGCGCGCGTGGCGCGGGTTGCGGCCCGGGAGCTCAGGCAGGGGTGGCGTTGAAGCCGGGCCGGGGCACCAGGTCCATGAGCATGGTGTCCATGCCGCCGTCCACCACCAGCTCGGCGCCGTTGAGGTAGCCGCTGCGCGGGCTGGCCAGGAACAGCGCGGCGTTGGCGATGTCCAGGGGTTCGCCCACGCGGCGGCTGGCGGTGAGGGCGGCGCGGCGGGCCTCGAAGCCCGGCTCCTCGTAGAACTTGGCCGACAGCGGGGTGCGGATCATGCCGGGACAGATGGCATTGCTGCGCAGGCCCAGCGGACCCCATTCGGCCGCGAGCTGGCGCGACATCAGCAGCACGCCAGCCTTGCTGGCGCTGTAGGCGCCGCTGCGCGTTTGCGGATGCAGCGCGGCGATGGAGGCGACGTTGACGATGCTGCCCTGGCCGGCGGCCTGCAGTTGCGGGCGAAACGCCCGTGCGCACAGCAACTGGCCGGTGAGGTTGACGGCCAGCACCGCGTTCCACTCCTCGACCGTGACGCTGTCCAGCGCCGCCGGGCGCAGCATGCCGGCGTTGTTGACCAGCACGCCGCAGTCGCCCAGCTCGTGCCGCACGCGCCGCGCGGCGTCCTGCACGCTGGCTTCGCGGCTGACGTCGCATTCCAGCGCGAAGGCGGTGCCGCCGGCTGATCGTGGTGCCGGCCAACGCCGTGCACGGCTTTCACTTTCTGGCCGACACCGACGGCCACGTCATCACGGCTGCGCAGCGGCCGCTGGAGGCGGCCGTCAAGGCGGTGGCGCCGGAGCTGCTGCCCATGCTGCGCAGGCCGGCGGTGCTGCTGGTGGATGCGGCCAGCCGGGCCGCCGAGGCGCTGCCGCCGCTGTTCGAGGCCATGGAGCGCGAAACGCGCGTGCACGAGGCGGGGCAGATGGCGGTGGGCCTGTCGCTGCTGGTGGCGCTGCTGGTGCAGGTGGCGCGCATAGGCGCGGCGCAGCCCGGCGACGAGGACGCGGTGCTGCGCTCGCGCAAGGCGCAGCAGGTGGAGCGGTTCAAGGCGCTGGTGGAGGCGCGCTTTCGGGAGCGCGTGTCCATCGAGGACTATGGCCAGGCGCTGGGTGTGAGCGCCGGGCAGCTCAGCCGGCTTTGCCGCGAGGTGCTGGGCATTTCGGCGCTGGACGTGGTCAATGCCCGCGTCGTGCACGAGGCGCAGCGCGAGCTGGCCTATTCGCTGCTGAGCATCAAGCAGATCGCCGCGGTGCTGGGCTTCGAGGACGAAGCCTATTTCGGCCGCTTTTTCAAGAAGCACACCGGGCACCGGCCCACCGATTTCCGCGCCATGGCCCAGCGGCGGCTGGCGGCCGCTTGAGGCTTGGACACGAAAGCGCCGCCATCCGATGTCCTGCAAAGGCTGCCGACGCGAAACTGGCCGGAAACCTGGCCGCGCAGGGGCTGGCGCTGGCCGGCAACGACACCCCGATCCTGTTCCCCTCCACGGTCAAATGCCGCAATGCCACGCTGCCAAGGAGGTCCCTCAGTGCGAGGCCCGCGGGATGTCGGCGTCGCCGAACACCAGCCGGGCCTGCGCCTCGGCCGGGATGGGCGGCATCTGCGCGGCCCAGGCCTGCCAGCGTTGTCGCATGGCCGCCAGCCGCGCGGGCTCGCGCTGGGCCAGGTTGGCGCGCTCGCGCTCGTCCTGGCCCAGGTCGAACAGGTACTCGTGGCCGTCCATGGCCAGGTATTTCCAGCAGCCTTCCAGCAGCGCGGCCTGTTGACGGTGCAACATGCGCCAGTACAGGGGCCGCTGCGGGTTCCACGCCGGGTCGCGCAACAGCGGCAGCAGGCTGATGCCGTCCAGCGGGTACTCGGCGTGCGGCTGCACGCCGGCGGCATCCAGCAGGGTGGCGCACCAGTCCATGGTCAGCGCGGGCGTGGCGCTGGTGCCGCCGGGCGCGATGCGTGCGGGCCAGCGCGCGATCAGCGGCACGCGGATGCCGCCTTCGAGCAAGTCCATCTTTTGGCCGACGAAGGGCCAGTTGTCGGAGAAGCGCTCGCCGCCGTTGTCGCTGGTGAAGACCACCAGCGTGTTGTCGGCCAGGCCGCGGGCCTCCAAGGCGGCCAGCACGCGGCCTATGCCCTCGTCCATCTGCTGGATCATGCGCCGGTAGGTGGCCAGCGAGCCGCCGTCCACGTGGTTGATGCGCCCGCCGATGCGCTGCGACTCGGCATGGTCCTCGCGCGTTTCCCAGGGCCAGTGCGGCGCCGTGTAATGCAGGCTCAGCAGGAAGGGCTCGCCGGCGCGGGCCTGCTCGACGAAGCGCACGGCGCGGTCGCTCAGGGCGTCGGTGAGGTAGCCGTGGTCCTCGGCCGGCGTCTCACCGTCCCACAGGTCGCGCTTGCCAACGCTGTCGGTGTACTGGAAATAGTCCACGCCGCCGGACAGCGGGCCGAAGAACTCCTGGTAGCCGCTCTTGAGCGGGCCGAAGTGCGGCGGGTAGCCCAGGTGCCATTTGCCCACCAGCGCGGTGCGGTAGCCCGCGTCGCGCAGCAGCGAGGGCAGCGTCGGGTGCTGCGGCGGCAGGCCGACGATCTTGTCGCCGCGGTAGCGCCCGGTCAGCGGCTCCTCCGCCGCGCCGCGCAGGCGGTACTGCCAGCGGCCCGTGATCAGCGCGAAGCGCGTGGGCGAGCACACGGGCGAGTTGGCGTAGCCGTGCGTGAAGAGCAGCCCCTGGGCCGCCATGCGGTCCAGGTGCGGCGACACCGGCGCGCGCGCGCCCGTGCAGCCAAGGTCGGCATAGCCGAGGTCGTCGGCCATGATGAAGATGAAGTTGGGACGGGTGTTGGACAGGTCGGACATGACGGGGCTCACTGGTCGGCGGTGATGCGGCGTTCCTGGATGACGCGCGTCCAGCGCACGCGCCCCTCGCGCAACAGCGTGGCGGTCTGCTCGGGGCCGGCATTCACGGGCACCATGTCCAGCGCGCGCAGCCGCTGCGCCACGCCCTCCTGCGCCAGTGCGCGTGCCGTTTCCTCATGCAGCCGCTTCACGATCGCGTCCGGCGTGCCCTTGGGCGCCATGAGCACGAAGCTGAAGTCGGTGGTGGCGCCGGCCAGGCCCAGCTCCTCCACCGTGGGCACCTGGGGCGCCAGCGGCGAGCGCTTGCTGCCCGAGACGGCCAGCGCCTTGAGGCGGCCCGCGCTCACGTGCTGGGCGACTGAAGGAATGGCGACGAAGCCGGCGGGAATCTGGCCGCCCAGCAGGTCCGTCACGGCGGGCGCGTTCCCGCGGTAAGGCACATGGTTGAGCTGCGCATGGATCAGCGAGCCCAGCGCCTCCATCGTCAGGTGTCCCGGGCTGGCGTTGCCGGCGGAACCGTAGTTCAGGCCTTTGCGCGCCTGGTCGATGAAGCCCTTGAAGTCCTGGATGCCGCTGGCCGGCGTGACCACCAGCATCTGGCTGAAGCTGGCCGTCGTGGCCACGGGGCGCAGGTCCCGCTCGGCGTCGAACCCCATGCGCTTGCCGTAGAGGGCCGGGTTGGCGGTGAGGCTGGTGTCCAGCGTCAGCAGCAGCGTGTAGCCGTCTCCCGGCGCGCGGGCCACCGCCTGTGCGCCGATGTTGCCCGTGGCGCCCGCGCGGTTGTCCACCACCACGGTTTGCTTCAGGCCGGCGCCGAGCTGCTCGGCCACTGCGCGCGCCACCGCATCCAGCGGCCCGCCGGCGGGGAAGGGTGCGATCAGCGTGATGGGTTTCGAAGGCCAGGCCTGCGGCTGGGCCTGCACGGCGCCAGCCGCCAGGGCCAGCGCCGCGGCGGCCAGCAGCCGGCGACGGGAAGCTTGTGTCATGGCTTGTCTCCAGGGCACGTCGGCGTGCCTCGCGTGTTGGGATGGCTCAAATGCTGAGCGCGCCGGCGCCCCGTCACAACCCTGGCCGCAGCCTGTCGTATAAGTCGTTCTTATGTATTTGAAGCACCTGCACTACCTGCAGCTCGTGATCCAGCATGGCAGCCAGGCCGCCGCGGCCCGCGCGGCCGGCGTGAGCCAGAGCGCCATCGCGCAGGCTATGCAGGCGCTGCAGCGGCATTGGGGCTGCGTGCTGTTCGAAACTTCCGGACGGGGGAAGCGGCCCACGCCCGCGGCGCTGGAGGCTGCCCGGCGTGCTGCCGCGCTGCAGCGCGGCGTGGAGAGCCTGCCGCGGGACTGGGCGCTGCAGGTGGCCGGCCCCGCCATGCCCGGCCTGCGCGTGGGCATGGCGCCGGCGGCGGCGCTGCTTTACGCGCCGGTGATAGAGCGGCACTGGCGTGAGCGGGAACCCGAGGGGCTGCTGCGCATCAGCGGTGGAACGGCGCAGGAGCAGTTCGCGGCGCTGGAGCATGGCGAGCTGGATCTGGCGATCGTGCCCAGGCCACGCGGCTGGCATTCCAACGGCCTGCGCAGCCAACCGCTGCATACCAGCGCGCCTTTTGTCGTGGCCCGGCAGGGCCATGCGCTGGCGGGCGCCGAATCGCTGGAGCAGATTGCGCACGCCGGTTGGGCCGTGGCCGGGCGCATGGGCACCGCGGGCAACACCATCGAAGAGGCGCACCGCGTGCGCGGCTGGCCACCGCCGCGGGTGCTGGCGCAGTGCGCCGACTACGGCGCGTTGCTGAACCTGGTCGCCCACAGCGAGCTGCTGGGCACGTTGCCGCACCCGGCGCTGCTGCGCGATCCGCAGCCCGCGGGCCTGGTGCGGCTGCCGCTGCGCGAGGGCCTGCCCCGTTACGAGGTCTGTGCGTTCTGGGACCCCTCGCGGTCAAGGCTGCTGGCGGCCTTGATCAAGGAACTGCGCGGTATGGCGCAGGCGTGAAGCCGGGCCCCGTGCCTGGCGCTTGTGCCGATGCGGCTGCTGAAGTCCGACGGCCGGCGTCACCAGGCACGCCGGGATCTACCGTGCAGCCACGCTCTCAGGCCTTGTCAGGCCCGCGCGACGCGCGAGGCGTTGGGCTTGGCGGCACAGAAGTAGCCGCCGCCCGGAATGGGCTGGCCCTTCTCGTCCAGCGCTGCCGGGTGGTAGCCGATGGCCTGCTGCGTGGAGCCGGCTTTGGCGCACACCGCGTCGCCGCGCGCGCGCAGCGCCTGCGGCACGGCGCCGAAGGCGGCCGGGCGGTCCCAGCCCAGCACGCCGTCGAGCCGGGTCAGCTGGGGCGCCTTCTCGGCGGGCTGGTCGCCCGTCTTCTTGCGGAAGCAGTAGAACCCGCCACCGGGCAAGGGCGCGCCGTCCGGGCCCGCCGCTTGCGGGTGGTAGGCAATGGCCTCGAACTCGATGCCCGCCAGCATGCAGGCCACGTCGCCCTTGGCCTGCAGCGCCGCGGGCACCTTGCCGAACGCGCCCGGCCGGTCCCAGGCCAGCGACGGCTGGCCGTCGCTGCCCTTGCGGGCCGACGGCGTCAGGCGCGGCGCCACGGCGTCGGGCTTGTCGCCATTGGGCTTGGGATAGCAGTAAAAGCCGCCGCCAGGCATGGCCTCGCCCTTGTCGTTGCGGGCCTCGGGGTGGTAGCCCAAGGCCTCCAGATCCACGCGGGCGGCCATGCAGGCGCCGTCGCCCACGGCCTTGAGGTCGCCGGCGACCTTGCCGAAGGCGCCCGGGCGGTCCCAGTCCAGCAGCGCGCGTCCCGTCTCGGGGTCCTTCTTGTCGGTCTGCACCAGCTTGGGCGGCGTGGCGTCGGGCTTCTCAGCCATCATCGGCACGGAGGCGCAGCCGCCGAGCAGCGCCACAAGGGACAGGGCCAGCGGGCCGGTGGAGAAGCGGAAAAGCTTGGTCATGTTGTCGTCTCGGATGCGTGCGCTATGGTTTGGGCGGCACTGGGAATGACTGTGTGGGGGTGTTTCAGGACGTGGCCGCGCCTGGCGCGGCCTGGCGGGCCTGGCTCAGCCGCTGCAGCTCGGCTTCGTAGGATTCGACGATGGGGCCGATCTCGGCCAGCAGCGGCTTGAGGTACTTCTCGTACTTGCGCCAGCGGCCCACCGACGAGTTGTAGATGGGCTGGCGCACCTGGCTGAGGCTGGCCGTCTTCACGGGACGCTCGGTCTCGTAGAAGCGCAGGCAGGCGTCGTCCCAGGGCAGGCCGATGTGGTCGATGATGCGCCGCGCCGAGGCTTCGAAGTCGGCCACGACCTCCTCGTACACCACCGACATCAGCATGCCCGGGGGCATGTTGGACTCCCAGTGCTGCATGTGCTCGTGGTAGGCGCGGTAGCACTTGCCCAGGTTGCGCAGGTCGTAGCTCCAGGGCATCCCGTCCGGGAAGAAGATGCGGTAGTTGGAGAGGCAACAATCCATGGGATGGCGCCGCGTGTGGATGATGCGCGCCCCGGGCAGCACGAAGGGGATCATGCCGGTCCAGAAGTAGTTGCCCGGCATCTTGTCCACCACGCGCTGCGCGTCGCCGCGGCCTGCGGCCTCGGCCAGCACCGAGATGGCCCGCACGTAGCGCTCGCCGCGCTCGCGAAAGCGCAGCGTGGCGCAGTTCAGGTCCACGCCGGGGATGTAGGTGGGTATCACGCCGGCGTCGCCGCTGGTCTGGATGCGGTTGCCGTTGACGGAGATGCCGTCGAGCACGCGGTGCAGCAGCTTGAGCTCGCCCGCGCCCACCGCCTGCGGGTGGCTGGCGATGATCTGCTCGGCCAGCGTCGTGCCCGAGCGCGGCATGCCCAGGACGAACACCGGCTTGCGGCTGGGGTCGCCGGGCTCCTGGAACGAGGCGTAGGTCTCGGGCCTCATGCCGATGCGCAGCGTGCGCAGCAGCCCGCTGGCCGCGGCGTGGCGGTAGGGCGTGAGGGCCGTTTGCTTGGCGCCGCCGATGCGGTAGTGGTCGAAGGCCGCGTCGAGCTCGCCCACGTCCTCGTAGGCCTTGGCCGCCGCGTAGTGCAGCTCGACCTGGCGCTCCTTGGCATAGGCCTCCATCGAGGCCAGCGCCTGGTTGATGTGGCGCAGCGCCGTATCGCCATAGGCGTACTTGTGCTCCACGCCATGCACGCGCAGCGTGGTCGGGTCCAGCGGGTCCAGCGCCATGACCTGCTCGAAGCTGGCCTGCGACTCGGCGATCTGCCCCATCTGGCGCTGCAGCACCGCCAGGTCGTACCACCACTGCTGGCGGCCGGACTCGCGTGCCAGCGCCTTTTGCAGCGCCTCGATGGCGTCGGCGTTGCGCTCCATACGGTGGCAGGCGCGGCTGTAGGCGATGAGGAACGGCGGCTCCTCGCGCCCCTGGGCCAGGAACGCGCCCATGGTGGCCAGCACCTGCTCCGGGCCATTGAACTGCGCCATCTGCAGCGACGTCCACTGCTCGACGGCGCCGGCCAGCACCGGCGTGCGCTGCATGAGCTGCTCGCACAGCGCCAGCGCCTCCGCGGGCCGGTCCACGCGCACCAGCAGCTTGCAGTGCGCCACGGCCAGCTCGTCGGTGTCGCGGATGCGCCGCAGCAGCACCACCGTGTCGAGCGCGCCGCGCATGTCGCCCTCGTCGCGCTGCAGCTCGAACAGCCGCCGTGCCGGCGTCTCCTCGGCCTTGAGGGCCAGCGCACGCATCAGCGCCTCGGTTTCGCCGGGGCGGTTGCCGCTGTGGTAGCGCACCAGCCCCAGCGTCATCCACACCCAGCGGTCGCCGGGCACGCGCTGTGCCTCCGCCAGCAGCAGCGGCTCGGCCCGCTCGTACTCCTCGGCGGCCAGGTGCAGCAGGATCTGCTCGCGGCGCAGCACCGGCAGGTTGGGGTGCTGCTTGAGCAGCACCTCCAACTGCTGGCGCGCCACCGGGAACAGCCCCTGCTTGCGCGAGCCTTCCGCGCGCGCCAGCGCCTGCGCCAGCTCCGCGCTCAGGCCGGGGTAGGCCTTCTGCAGTGCCGCGGCGTCGCCGCCGGCGGAAGGGTTGGAAGGAGCTCGTTCGTCCATGTGCTTGCCTCGTTCAGACTCAAGCGCCCGCACTGTGCCCAATCACGACGTTGCCGTCGAAGTTGGCCCCATCGGCAACCTGGACCAGGATCACCGAGGTGATGCCCGTGCCGTCCACGTCGTAGGCCACCGCGTACAGGTCGTGCTGCGCGTCGTCGGCGGTGCCGGCCAGGCCCGCGAGCGAAACGTTGCCGGTGTACTTGGCGTAGGCCACGTCCGTGTCGCCGTCCAGCGCCAGGTTCAGCGCCGCGAACAGCGCCGCTTCGCTGCTGGCCGCGCCCGCGCTGGCGAACTCCGACGAGGTGATGGCATACGCGCTGCCCGCGATATCGGCGGCCAGGCCGTCGGTGTCGCGGCTGCCCACGACGTCGTGCCAACTGCCCGCGTCGACCTGCAGGTTGCCGAAGCCCACCGTGTCCTTGGCCACGTCGAAGCCCTTGATGAACGTGTAGTGGTTCAGGCTGGACAGGCCCGTGGCTGCGATGTCGGCGTCGCCGTCGAGCACTTCAGAGAAGGCCAGGTGGCCGTTGAAGTTGCTGGCATCGATCACCGCGAAGCCGCCGCCATGCAGGCCGTCGTCGCCGCCGCCTTGGGCCATGCTGATGTCGCCCTGGCCGTACAGCGTCGCGGTGCGGCCGGCTTCCCAGTCCATGTGGTCCACCCACACGTTCAGGCTGTCGTCGTCGGTCAGCGCCATCAGGCGCAGCGCGTCGATGTCAAGGGTACCGTCGGCGGCATTGCCCCAGGCATCGCTGCCCGCGTGGACGTTGGCGCTGCTGTCGGCCCCCAGGATCACCGTGCCGGAGCCGGCGCCGCCGCTGGCGAGCGAGACGTCCAGGCTGTCCATGTGCAGGCTGCCGCCGTCATAGGCACCGGCCAGGAACATCAGGTCGCCGTCGCCGCTGGAGTTGGCCGCCACCGAAACGTCGTGCACCGAGACGTTGCCGCCGTCGTCGGCGAAGAAGCCCGCCTGCACGCTCACGTTGCCGCCGCCCTGGGCCGAGAAGGTCGCATCGCCGCCCAGGTGCACGTTGCTGCCGTCCACGGTGCCGAAGCTCAGCGCCGCGCCATGGCCGCTGGCCGAGTAGATGCCGCCGAACACGTCGGCGTCGCCAGCACCGGAGGCGCTCACGGTCACGTTGCCGTCCACCTGGAGCGTGGTGTCGCTGTGGACGAAGACGTTCGAGTCGCCGGGGTCCACCTCGGACTGCATACGGTACAGGCTGGCCGCCGCGTCGCCGTTGACGCCGCTGGCCGTCACGCTCAGGTCGCCACCGATGTGCAATCCGGCCTCGCCGTACACGTGCGCGGGGCTGGAGAAGGCGCCATGCACGTTGCCGGCGTCGGCCTGCACCGTGGCGCCGTACAGCGCAGCCGTGGCGCCGTCGGGACCGCTGGCGTTCACCAGCACGTCGTCGCCGATGTCGGCGTAGGCTTGCACGTTGCCGCCCGCGCTGACCATCAGGCCGTTGTGATCGCGCTGCACGTAGCCGTGGGCATTGCTCCAGTACTGGCTGTACTGGCCCAGCACGGCGTTGGCGGTACCGCCAAGGCCGGCCAGGGCGTTGATGGTCAGGTCGCCCGCCACCGACACCTGCGCCAGGCCGCCGTCGAGGGCCTCGGCGCTGATGCCACCGAAGGTCGCCGCGGCGCTGTCCGCACCCGTGGCCACGACGTTGACATTGCCGTCCATGGACACTTGCGACTGCGCGCCCGTGCCGTTGGTGTGGGCCTGCAGGCCCGCCTCGGCGTGGTTGATGGCGTTGTCTATCCAGTACATCCAATGGCCTTGCAGCTCCGCCGTGGCGTTCTGCCCCGAGGCCACCACCGTCACGTCGCCGGCGACTTCGACCTGCGCTTGGCCTTGGGTGCCGCTGGCCGAGGCGTCGACCTGCCAGAACGAGGCCTCGGCGTTGCCGGCGGCGATGGCCTGCACGTCGATGGCGCCGCCCGTGTGCACGCTCGCCGCGACGTTGCCACCATAAGCATCGGCGCTCAATTGCCGCAGCGTCGCCTCGGCGTCGCTGTCGATGCCGGTGCCCATGGCAAACACGCCCAGGTGGCCCATCAGGGTCACGTCCGCCGTGGCCGACACGTTGCCGTGTGCATACAGACCGTCGGCCGAGGCGTCGGCGTAGGCGTTGGCGCCGCCGGCAACGGCCGAGGTCTCCAGGCTGCCGCTCACCGTGATGTTGGCCAGGGCGCCGTCGCTGGCCCAGGCGTACAGGCTGCTGAAGCTGGCGCTGGCAACGGCATCTGCGCCGTTGGCACGCGCGCCGGCCACGAGGTCGCCGTTGATGGTGATCGTCGCTTTGGCGCCTTCCTGCCGCGCGTCGGCACTGAAGCCGCTGAACGAGGCTTCGGCGTGGCCGCGCGCGCCCATGCCGGCATCGGCCCACACGTTGGCGCCGTCACCGATGGTGAGCTGCGCTTGCGCGCCCACGCCGTCGGCGGAGACGCTGACCGAGGACATCGAGGCCTCGGCGTAGGCGTCGTCGCCGCTGGTCTGCGCGCGCACCTCGATGCTGCCGCCGATGTCCAGCGACGCGTTCGCGTGGTCGGCGTTGGCCTCCACGCTGATCGAGTACACGGACGCTTCGGCACGCAGGTGGTTGGGCTCGATGAGCCCATTGTTGCTGCCGTAGACGGTGGCCACCACGCGCAGGTCGCCGCCTATGCTGAACCTGGCGTTGGAGGACACGCCCTGCGCCGACACGCCCATCTCCTCGATGGCGGCACTGGCCGACACGTAAGACTTGCCCCAGGCCAGGGCCTGGGCCGACATGTCGCCGCTGATGCTCACCTGGGCATCGGCGTTGGCCGCGTTGGCGTACACGCTCACGGAGCCGGCGCTGGCCGACACCCGCACGGCGTCGTTGAGGACGCCCTGGGCGTCGTCCACGGTGGCCAGCGCGGCATAGTTGCCGTTGATGTCCACGCGCGCCGTGGAGCCCACGCCGGTGGCCTCGGCGGTGAGGCCGCTCATGGACGCGTAGGCATCGCCGCCCATGGCATGGGCCTGGACCGCCACGCCGCCGTTGATCTCGACCTGGGCGAAGGAGTCCAAGCCCGAGGCCGTGGCCGAGACGGTGCTCAGCCCCGCGTTCGCGTTGTGGCCTTGGGCCACGACGACCACGCCGTTGTCGATGCTGACCTGGGCCGTGGCCAGTGCCCCGCCGGCCTCGGCCATGATGCCGGACAGCGAGGCGCTGGCCGAGCCCGTGCCCGCCAGAGCCTGCACGGCCACGCCGAGGCCGATGTCGACCTGCGCCAGCGCGCCGTCGCCACTGGCGTTGGCGTACACGCTGCTGATCCCGGCTGAGGCGCTGCTGCCGCCCTGGGCCGTCACGCTGAGGGCGCCGCCTATGGTCAGCCGCGCTTGCGAGCCGGTGCCCGCCTGGGCGTACACGCTGCTCAGCGAGGCCGAGGCGCCGTTGTCGGCTTGGGCCGACAGCGCCAGGTTGCCGCCGATGTGCAGCTCGGCCTGGGCGCCGTTGTTGGCCTGGGCATAGACGGAGCTCACCTCGGCCGAGGCCTGGCTGCCTTCGGCCGTGAGCCGCAGGTCGTTCGTGATGTCCACCACCGCCTGGGCATTGGCGCCGTCCGCGCTGGCGTACACGTATTCCACCGAGATGCTGGCCGAGCCGTTGGCGGCCTCGGCGTGCATGACGACGTTGCCGCCGTCTTCGCCGCCGATCACCACCCGCGCCTGCGCGCCGGTGCCGTTGGCGTCGGCGTAGAGCTGGCTCACCGAGGCGCTGGCGCCGGTGTTGCCGTTGGCGTGCACCACGACGTCGCCGCCGATGCGCACGTCGGCCACCGCGCCGTCGCCGTTGGCCTGCGCGTACAGCGCGTCCATGCTGGCGCTGGCCGAGCCTTCGGTGGCCACCGCGTCCACCACGATGTCCGAACCGATCCAGACCTGCGCCTGCGCAGCCACGCCGCTGGCGCTGGCATACACGTCGCTGAGGCCGGCCGAGGCGCCGGTGCCGCCCTGGGCCGTCACGCTGAGGTCGTTGCCTATGGTCAGACGTGCCTGTGAGCCGGTGCCCGCCTGGGCGTACACGCTGCTCAGCGAGGCCGAGGCGCCGTTGTCGGCTTGGGCCGACAGCCCCAGGTTGCCGCCGATGTGCAGCTCGGCCTGGGCACCGTTGTTGGCCTGGGCATAGACGGAGCTCACCTCGGCCGAGGCCTGGCTGCCTTCGGCGATGAGCCGCAGGTCGCGCGTGATGTCCACCACCGCCTGTGCGTTGGTGCCGTCCGCACCGGCGTACACGTATTCCACCGAGATGCTGGCCGAGCCGCTGGCGGCTTCGGCGTGCATGACGACGTTGCCGCCGTCTTCGCCGCCGATCAGCACCCGGGCCTGCGCGCCGGCGCCGCTGGCGTCGGCGTAGAGCTGGCTCACCGAGGCGCTGGCGCCGGTGTTGCCGTTGGCGTGCACCACGACGTCGCCGCCGACGCGCACGTCGGCCATGGCGCCGTCGCCGTTGGCCTGGGCGTACAGCGCGTCCATGCTGGCGCTGGCCGAGCCCTCGGTAGCCACCGCGTCCACCACGATGTCCGAACCGATCCAGACCTGCGCCTGCGCACCTTCGCCGCTGGCGCTGGCGTACACCTCGCTGAGGCCGGCCGAGGCGCTGGTGCCGCCCTGGGCCATCACGCTGAGGTCGTTGCCTATGGTCAGCCGCGCCTGCGAACCGGCGCTTGCTTGGGCGTACACGCTGCTCAGCGAGGCCGAGGCGCCGTTGTCGGCTTGGGCCGACAGCGCCAGGTTGCCGCCGATGTGCAGCTCGGCCTGGGCACCATTGCCGGCCTGGGCATAGACGGAGCTCACCTCGGCCGAGGCCTGGCTGCCCTCGGCCGTGAGCCGCAGGTCGCGCGTGATGTCCACCACCGCCAGCGCGTTGGCGCCGTCCGCACCGGCGTACACGTATTCCACCGAGATGCTGGCCGAGCCGCTGGCGGCTTCGGCGTGCATGACGACGTTGCCGCCGCCTTCGTAGCCGATCACCACCCGCGCCTGCGCGTCGGCGCCGCTGGCGTCGGCGTAGATCTGGCTCACCGAGGCGCTGGCGCCGGTGTTGCCGTTGGCGTGCACCACGACGTCGCCGCCGACGCGCACGTCGGCCATGGCGCCGTCGCCGTTGGCCTGGGCGTACAGCGCGTCCATGCTGGCGCCGGCCGAGCCTTCGGTGGCCATCGCGTCCACCACGACGTCCGAACCGATCCAGACCTGCGCCTGCGCGCCGCTGGAAGCTTGTGCATAGAGCGCGTCGAACGTGGCGCTCGCGCCGCTGCTGCCCTCGGCCGTCACGGCAATGGTGCCGATGCCCAGCTGCGCTTGCGCACCGTCGCTTGCCTGCGCATACAGCGAAGACAGCTCCGCACTGGCCGTGCCCGCCGCGGCCTGGGCGGCGACCGACAGGGGAGCGACCACCCAGCCCACGGCATAGGTGTCCTCGCCATTGGCCTGAACGTTCACCGTGCCGAGCACGGCCTGGGCGCCGCTGGCACCCTCGGCGTGCACGGCCGCGTTACCCATGATGCCCATGGCCGCGAATTGGGCGCCGTCCGAGGCCTCGACCGTCAGCGCGTTCAAGCGGGCCTGCGCCATGTCCGCATCCGACAGCGCGCCCACGTTCAGGCCGCCCATCATGATCACGGCCATCGCGTCTTCGCCCTCGGCGTGCACGAGCAGGCCATCTCCTTCGCCGCCCATGTCGGCCGTCGCCGTCCCTTGCGCGGCGTGGGCCTCGATGCTGAGCGCGCCGATGCTCACGTTGGCCGCGCTGCTGCTGCCCGCGGCCCAGGCGACCACGGCGTCGGCGGTGGCCCAAGCGGTCCCGGTGTCGGCCTCCGCCAGCACCGTCACGTTCTCGTGCACTTCGACGGACGCGTGGGCCATGTCCCCTTCGGCCACGGCCGCCACACCCGCCGCGCCCGGCAGGTCCATCGACATCGCCAGCGAGACATCCTGGATCGCGGTGCCCAAGCGGGCCGTGGCGCCGGTCGCGCCCTCCGCGGTGATCGTCACGTCGCAGGCCTGCACTTGGGCCGTGCCGCCCGCCGCGTGCGCCAGCAGCGCACCGGCCGCATCGGCCGAGGCTGCGGCGCTCACGTGGACCGCTACGTCAAAGGCGCCGGCGCGGGCCAGCGCCTCACTCCCGTCGGCATCGGCGGCCACGTACACCGCGGCCGAGCCGTTGTCGCTGGAGTCCAGCGTCAGCGCCACGCGGTCGTTCCAGATGGTGTTGGTATCGGCGGTGACGAAGTCGTGATTCGGCTCCACCGAGGCCGCGGACACGATGCCGGCCACGAGGTGGCGGCTGCCCAGGGCACCCTCGGCGTTGATGTCCAGGCCGCCCGTGCGCACGACGCCCGTGACCTCGATGTTGCCCAGCTCGGTGCCGGTGTAGAGGTCGTACTCGTGGCGGTAGAGCGAGAGCTCGTCCACGTCGCCTTCCAGGCCGTGGGTCACCACGAACACGTCGGCGTCCGGCGCGCTGGCCTGCGGGTCGGTTCCCTCGTAGGCTCGGCGGGCCAGATTGAAGATCTGGCAGTTCTCCTCCAGCACCAGCGCCGGCAGCACCGTGAAGCTGCCCGTGCTGGCGCCGCTGGTGTTGCCGGCCCGGTCGGTGACGATGGCGCTGACCGCGTAGTCGCCGTCCACGGGCAGGTTGGCCGTGGGGATGACGACGCTCGCATGGCCGTCGATCACGTCCTGCGCGGTGACCGTGTGCTGGATCTGTACCGGCGTGTTGGTCGTCGGGTCGTCCACCGTCAGCGTGATGACGTCGCCCGCGCGCACGTCGGCGGCGAAGGGCACCACCACAGGCACGCCGCCGTCGGAGGTCAGCTCCTCGTCCATCACGCCGCCCGGCGCCTCAGGCACCACCAGGCTGCCCGGGGCCTGGGCCTGCGTGTCCAGCGTGAAGCTGTAGGCCGTGTCGGCGTGGTTGCCGGCCGTGTCGGTGACGCGCACCACCAGGTTGTTCAGGCCTTCGGCGGCGGTGAAGCTGTTGCTCCAGGTCGTGCCGCCATTGGTGCTGTAGCTCACCGTGGCGCCCGATTCCACGCCCGTCACGGCCAGCGTGCCGACCTTGCTGAGGTGGTCCGTGGCACTGCTGCCGCTGTCGGTGGTCAGGGCCACCTGCGCGGCGGCCAGCGTCGTGTCCAGCGTGAAGCTGAAGGGCGTGTCGGCATGGTTGCCGGCCGCGTCGGTGACGCGCACCAGCACGTTGTTCAGGCCCTCGGCGGCGGCGAAGCTGTTGCTCCAGGTCGTGCCGCCGTTGGTGCTGTAGCTCAACGTGGCGCCCGGCTCCACGCCCGTCACGGCCAGTGTGCCGACGTTGGTGAGGTGGTCCGTGGCGCTGCTGCCGCTGTCGGTGGCCAGCGCCACCTGCGCGGCGGCGATCTGCGTGTCCAGCTTGAAGCTGTAGGCGGTGTCGGCATGGTTGCCGGCCGCGTCCGTGACGCGCACCACCACGTTGTTCATGCCCTCGGCGGCGGTGAAGCCGCTGTGCCAGGTCTCGCCGCCATCGGTGCTGTAGGTCACCGTGGCGCCTTCCTCGACGCCGGTGACGGCCAGCGTGCCGACCTTGCTGACGTGGTCCGTGGCGCTGCTGCCGCTGTCGGTGGTCAGCGCCACCTGCGCGGCGGCCAGCGTCGTGTCCAGCGTGAAGCTGAAGGGCGTGTCGGCGTGGTTGCCGGCCGCGTCGGTGACGCGCACCAGCACGTTGTTCAGGCCCTCGGCGGCGGTGAAGCCGTTGTGCCAAGTCTCGCCGCCATCGGTGCTGTAGCGCACCGTGGCGCCTTCCTCGACACCGGTCACGGCCAGCGTGCCGACGTTGCTGAGGTGGTCCGTGGCGCTGCTGCCGCTGTCGGTGGCCAGCGCCACCTGCGCGGCGGCGATCTGCGTGTCCAGCTTGAAGCTGTAGGCGGTGTCGGCATGGTTGCCGGCCGCGTCCGTGACGCGCACCACCACGTTGTTCAGGCCCTCGGCGGCGGTGAAGTCGCTGTGCCAGGTCTCGCCGCCATCGGTGCTGTAGCTCACCGTGGCGCCTTCCTCGACACCGGTCACGGCCAGCGTGCCGACGTTGCTGACGTGGTCCGTGGCGCTGCTGCCGCTGTCGGTGGTCAGCGCCACCTGCGCGGCGGCGATCTGCGTGTCCAGTTTGAAGCTGAAGGGCGTGTCGGCGTGGTTGCCGGCCGCGTCGGTGACGCGCACCAGCACGTTGTTCAGGCCCTCGGCGGCGGTGAAGTCGCTGCTCCAGGTTTCGCCGCCATCGGTGCTGTAGCTCACCGTGGCGCCTTCCTCGACACCGGTCACGGCCAGCGTGCCGACGTTGCTGATGAGGTCCGTGGCGCCGCTGCCGCTGTCGGTGTCCAGCGCCACCTGTGCGGCGGCCAGCGTCGTGTCCAGCGTGAAGCTGTAGCTGGTGTCGGCATGGTTGCCGGCCGCGTCGGTGACGCGCACCAGCACGTTGTTCAGGCCTTCGGCGGCGGTGAAGTCGCTGCTCCAGGTTTCGCCGCCATCGGTGCTGTAAGTCACCGTGGCGCCGTCCTCGATACCGGTCACGGCCAGCGTGCCGACGTTGCTGATGAGGTCCGTGGCGCCGCTGCCGCTGTCGGTGTCCAGCGCCACCTGTGCGGCGGCCAGCGTCGTGTCCAGCGTGAAGCTGAAGGGCGTGTCGGCGTGGTTGCCGGCCGCGTCCGTGACGCGCACCAGCACGTTGTTCAGGCCCTCGGCGGCGGTGAATCCGCTGTGCCAGGTCTCGCCGCCATCGGTGCTGTAGCTCACCGTGGCGCCTTCCTCGACGCCGGTGACGGCCAGCGTGCCGACGTTGCTGAGATGGTCCGTGGCGCTGCTGCCGCTGTCGGTGGCCAGCGCCACCTGTGCGGCAGCCAGCGTCGTGTCCAGCGTGAAGCTGTAGCTGGTGTCGGCATGGTTGCCGGCCGCGTCGGTGACGCGCACCACCACGTTGTTCAGGCCCTCGGCGGCGGTGAAGTCGCTGCTCCAGGTTTCGCCGCCGTCGGTGCTGTAGCGCACCGTGGCGCCTTCCTCGACGCCGGTGACGGCCAGCGTGCCGACCTTGCTGACGTGGTCCGTGGCGCTGCTGCCGCTGTCGGTGGTCAGCGCCACCTGCGCGGCGGCGATCTGCGTGTCCAGCTTGAAGCTGTAGGCAGTGTCGGCATGGTTGCCGGCCACGTCGGTGACGCGCACCACCACGTTGTTCGTGCCCTCGGCGGCGGTGAAGCCGCTGTGCCAGGTCGTACCGCCATCGGTGCTGTAAGTCACCGTGGCGCCTTCCTCGACGCCGGTGACGGCCAGCGTGCCGACCTTGCTGACGTGGTCCGTGGCGCTGCTGCCGCTGTCGGTGGTCAGCGCCACCTGCGCGGCGGCCAGCTGCGTGTCCAGGGTGTAGGCCTGGTGGGCCGTCGGGCCCGTGCCGCCTTCGCTGCGAACCTGGAACACGATGGCCGTGCTGCCTTCAAGCAGCGTCGCGCCGGTCCAGTTCACGGTCGTGCCCGACACCTTGTCGGTGACCTTGACCCACGTCGCGCCGTTGTCCAGCGAACCCCACAGATCCTGGCCCGCGGTCAACGCCGTGCTGAGCTGGGCCGTGATGGTCTGCGCCGCGGCATTGGTGAGGAAATCCGACGCCGAGGCGCCGTTGTCGTTGCTGATGTGGATGCCGCTGACCGTCGTCGTGGGCGCCACCGGCTGGCTGGGCGCAGGAGGGGTGCTGCTGCTGTTGCCGGCTGCCGCGGCCACGCCGGCTGCGCCTGCAACGCTGGCTGCTCCCACGACGGCGGCCGGCACGGTCAACGCGCCCACGCCCAGGGCGGTGGCGCTGGCCACGCCCACGGCACCGGCTGCACCCGCTGCGCCGGCCGCGCCCGCGGCACCGGCGGCACCCGCACCTGCCGCGCCACCGGCGCCTGCCGCACCAGCCGAACCCGCTGCGCTGGCACCGGCACCCGCACCCGCGCCCGCGCCCGCACCCTCAGCGCTTGCCGCGCCGACGGCCTCGGCCTGGGCCACGACGGTCGTATCGGCGGATTCGCCCGCTGCGGTGCCTTCTGCATCCGCAGCGTCCGCGGCTTCTTCCGCCAGCTGCTCTACCGCTTGGGCGTCGCCCTGCAGCGGCACTTCCGCTTCGACCGGGTCTGCCGGAAGTCCTACACCGGCAGCGTCGAGCTCATCGGCAAGCGCCTCGCCAGCGCGACGCCCCTTGGCATTGGAAAGGGTGCGAGGCTTGTTCACAGCACTGCGGGAAGCATCGGATTGGTTCATGTCACTGCTTTTCAGATTGGGCGAACAATCGCCAGAAGTATTCGGACGGCGGCTACGGGGCGGAGCCCATGGAAATTCACGTCATGATCGACAAGCACTTTGCCGCTGGCAATATGCCCAGAGGCATAGCCAAATGGCCCGCGAGTTCGACGGCAAACCCGAAAACAAGGCCACATTCATGACGCTTTTCTCCGCTTCAAAATCACCTGGTGATTGAGATCGGATCAGCGCAACATCGGCTGAAGCCGCCAGAATTTGAATCAACAAAAGAACAAATGTGGCTAATTCACGAAATTGCCGGCACCGCCACAGTCCAGAAACACTCCGGCTTGCAGTGCGTTCGGTGTTTTCCCTAGGAGTAAGGCGCTGGCTGCAGGACGCACTCGCTGGCGCGCCAGAACGGTCAATATCTCGGGATACTGGTTTACCCCGAGTTCCGAGTTCACAATCTATACACACTCCATGCTTGGCGCAGCAATGATGCCGCCTTAACAAAATGTATCCTGCGTGAAGCAATTCCCGGATACCTGCTTAACAAAACTGCGTTCGGGGCAAACGCCAACCATCGCATCGTGTCGCACCTGAAAATGCCTGGAGCGATACGCAAACGCTGAAAACACGGGCGTTGCGCGATGAAGAATCATTGCAGGCGCCCTTGCTTAGGAAAAGCTGGATTTGGTCCGATGCCAGCTTGGACTGTTATTGACCACAAACAGACCCATGAAATTTCAATTCTCCGATCCGAGGCCCCAAGGCATGCGTGACGGCTCGGTGTCCGACGCCGCCGTGCCCACGGCGGACGGCCGGGTTGGCGTCTTCAGCCTGGGCGATGGCCGTGCCACGGGAGCGGCCATGCGGTCCGTGCAGATCTTGCTGGTGACGGACAGCGCGCTGCTGGGGGCCGGCTTGGCGCACATGCTGGGCACGCAGTTGCAACTGGCCGGGCGCGTGGTGGTGGCCACCCCGAACGGGGCCGGGCGTTGCGCGGCGCTGTTCCGGGACGGTCTGGACTTGCTGGTGCTGGACACCGCGGCCGTCTTCGCGGCCGCGCCGGCGTGGCTGGACCCGGGCACGGCGCGGCTGCGACTGGTGCCCGGCGAGCCGGTGGGCCAGCACGAGGTCAGCGTTCGCGCACCGCTGATGGTGCTGCAGCAGGCTCTTCAGAATGCCTTGCTCCATCGTGGGCAAACGCGAGAAGCCCAGCCCCAGACCAAGGCGCTGAGCCCGCGCCAGCGCGAGGTCATGGCGCTGATGCGCCACGGCTTGAGCAACAAGGAAATCGCCCAGCGCATGGACCTGGCGCCCGGCACGGTGAAGCTGCACGCAGCGGCGGTGCTGCGCGCGCTCAATGCCCGCAACCGCCTGCACCTCATCGCGCGGGATGCGGAGGCGGCCGTGGCGCACGCAGCCCTGGGCCGCGTGCCTGCATCGCTGCTGGAAGGAATGCCCGCATGACGCGCACGATGTCCTGCGCCCGGCGGCGCACGCCTTCGTCACGCGCCACCGGCCTGGGGCGGCTGATGGCCGCCGCGGCCGTGGCCGCCTGCGCCGCCGCGCTGGCCCAGGAGCCCGCCGGCGCGCCTGCGGCCCAAGCGCCCGTGCAGGTCACCGTCACCGCCACCAGCCTGGCCGCCGTGCCGACCTACACGCTGCGCGCCGCCGTGGCCGATGCCCTGGCCCACAGCCCGACGGTGGCCGCGGCGGGTGCCGACCGCGTCACTGCCGGCTACCTGCGCGAGACGGCCGAATGGGGCCGCTACCCGACCCTTTCCGCCGAGATTGCGCCGGGCGTGTTTTCCTCGCAGTCGCGTTCGGACTCGCGGCTGCTGCGGCTGGACCAGCCCCTGTGGGCCGGCGGTCGCATCGACGGCGCCATCAACCAGGCGCAGGCGCAGGAGCGCTCGGCGCAGTTGGGCGAGACGGAAGCGCGCCGCGGCATCGTGGAGCAGACCGCGGTGGCCTACCTGGCCTGGTCCGGCGCCCAGGAGCGGCTGCGCATCGCCGCCGAAGGCCGCACGGTGTTCGAACGGCTGCTGGCCTACGTCAAGCGGCGCGAGGCGGCCGGTGCCGCGGCGCGCTCGGACATCTCGGTGGCGCAAGCCCGCCTGGCGTCCACCTCGGTGCAGCGCGAGCAATTGCTGGCCGAGTCCGAGCGTGCGCGCTCGGACCTGCAAACCTTGGTGGCCGGCAGCGTCGCGGGTGAGCCGCTGATGCTGGAAGTTCCGGGCGTGGCACTGCCCGGCGCCGACACGGCGGAAGCCGAGTACCTCAGCCGCTCCAACGTGGTGGCCCAGCGCAGCGCCGAAGTGGAGGCCGCACGCGCGGCGGCAGCGGTGCGCCGCGGCGAGTCCATGCCGCGGCTGTCGCTGCGGCTGGAGCGGCAGCAAAACGTGTCCGCCGGCGTTTCCGTGCCGAGCGACAACCGCGTCATGCTGGCCTTGAGCTTCACGCCCGAGGCCGGCCTGGCCGCCTTCTCCTCCGTCAAGGCGGCGCAAAGCCGCATCGAGGCCGCACAGGACCAGGTGCGTGTGGCCGAGCTCGACGTGCGCCAGCGCGCGCGCACCCATCTCACCGACCAGCAGTCGGCCGAGCGCCAGATCGCCGAGCTGCAGCCGCAGATCGAGTCGCTGCAGTTCACGGCCGACTCCTACATGCGCCAGTTCGAAGCAGGCCGGCGCAGCTGGATCGAGGTTCTCAACACCTTCCGCGAGGTGCTGGACACCCGTGTGGCGCTGTCGCGCGCCCGCACGCAGCACGCGCAAAGCGCCCTGCATCTCATGGGCAACACCGGAGCATTGTCTTCATGGATAGAAACCACGCCCTGAACGCCGCCCCCGCCTCGGCAGCCGCAGCGGCGCCTGCCGCCGTGGCAGCGGCGGCGCTGCAGCGGCTGCTGGGCCTGCTGGGCCACGGCGTCGAGCGGGAGGCCGTGCACCACGCCTTGCAGGCCGCCGGCACGCCGAGCTTCGGCCAGGGCCGCGAGACGCTGCGCCAGCTCGACGGCGCGCTGGGCAAGCTGGGCTTGTTCAACTTCGAGCTGGCCTCGGCGCGCGGGCGCACGCTGGAGCCGCGCCACCTGCCGCTGCTCATCGAGCATGAGGGCATGAGCTGGGTGCTGCTGGAGCAGCGCGGCGAGCACGTGGTGCTGGACTCCGGCGTGGGCGAGCTGCGCGAGCTGCCCCGGGCCGAGATCGCCGACGCGCTGGCCGTGTGGCTGCGCCCGCGCACTGTCGCCGCGGCGCCGGCCGACGACGACGCGCAGCCCGCGCGTGCGCTGCTGTGGAACGCGCTGCGCCAGCGCCGGCGGCTGCTGTCGGAAATCGCGCTGGCCTCGCTGCTCACCAGCGTGCTGGCGGTGGCCACCGGGCTGTTCTCGCAGCAGGTCTATGACCGCGTCGTCCCGTCGTTCGCGCTGTCCACGCTGTGGGCACTGGTGGGCATCGTCGGCGTGCTGCTGGTCTTCGACTTCGCGCTGCGCGTGGTGCGTGCGCGCATGCTCGACCGCATTGCCTGCGAAATCGACGAGGAAGTGTCGTCGGAGGTGTTCCGCGTGCTGGGCGACGTGCGGCTGGATGCGCGCCCGCGCGCGGTGGGCACGCTGGCGGCGCAGGTGGGCGGGCTGGAGTCCACGCGCGCCTTCTTCACCTCCAGCGTGCTGTTCACGCTGGCGGAGATTCCCTTTGCGCTGATCTTCATCGTGGTCATCGCGTGCATCGCGGGCCCGGTGGCGTGGATCTACGTGGCGGCGGCGGCCGTGGCGCTGGTGGTAGGCCTGCTGGCGCAGGCCCGCGTGAGGCGCCTGACCGCGCAGCAGCAAGTCAGCATGCACCACCGCAACGGCGTGCTGGTGGAAGCCATCGCCGGCAGCGAGACGCTCAAGGCGCTGGGCGCGGGATGGCGCTTTGCCGAGCGCTGGCGCGCGCTCACGCACGACATCTCCGAGCATGCGCGGCGCCAGCGCGCCACCAACGCGCTGACCGGCTCCATCGCGGCCAGCCTCTCCAGCACGTCCTACCTGGGCGTGGTGGTGTGCGGCGTGTACCTGATCCAGGACGGCAGCCTCACCGTGGGGGGCCTCACCGCCATCACCATGCTGGGCAGCCGCGTGGTTGGGCCCATTGCCGCAGGCATTCACCTCTTGACGCAGGCCCACGCGGCAACGCTGGCGCTCAAGGCCGTCAACGCGGTGCTGAGCCTGCCCGCCGAGCGCGACCCGGGCGTGCAGTTGTTGCGCCCGCAGCAGCTGGGTGCGGAGCTGCGCCTGGAAGGGGTGCGCTTTGGCTACGGCGAGGCGCCGGTGCCGCAGATCGACATCGACAACCTCACCCTGGCCGAAGGCGACCGCGTCGTCCTGGTGGGCCCCCCGGGGTCGGGCAAGTCCACGCTGCTGCGCCTGCTCGCCGGGCTGTACCGGCCCTCGGCGGGCCGCGTGCTCCTGGGCGGCTACGACCTGGCGCTGCTGGAGCCGGACGCGCTGCGCCGCGCCGTGGCGTTGCTGCCGCAGGAAGTGCAGATGTTCCGCGGCTCGCTGCGCGAGAACCTGTGCCTGGGCAGCGTGGTGGAAGACCAGCGGCTGCTGGACGCCGTGCACGCACTGGGCCTCGACGCGATGCTGGCCGACCACCCGCGCGGCCTGGACCGTCCCATCGCCGAAGGCGGAAGCGGGCTGTCCGTGGGCCAGCGCCAGCTCTGCGGCGTGGCGCGCGCCATGGCGCGGCGCCCGCGCGTGTGGCTGCTCGACGAGCCCAGCAGCGCGCTGGACCCCGCGACGGAGCAGCGCATGTACCAGGCCATCGAGCGGCAGCTTGGCGAGCGCGACGTGCTGGTGATCGCCACGCACCGCCCCGCGGCCGCGAGCCTGTGCCGCCGCGCCATCCTCATGCAGCGCGGCCGCGTCGTCGGCGACGGCGACCGCGATGCGCTCGTGTACCGGCTGCGCGCGGGCCAGCGGCCGGCGCAGGCACAAGCGCAAGCGCAAGCAGCCCCCGCCGCGGCAGACGGCGTCGCGACAGTCAATTCCTGAGAGACCATGAAAGACAACACCATTCCCGCTCCCATGGGCCTGCCTGCACGGCGCGGCGGGCCGCTCGGCGGCTCCGTGCTGATCTGGCTGGTCGCGGCCACGCTGGGCGGCCTGGTCGCCTGGGCCAGCGTCTCGCAGGTGGACCAGGTGGTGCGCGCACAGGCCACCGTCATCGCCAGCCGCCGCGTGCAGGTGATCCAGTCGGTGGATGGCGGCGTGCTCATCCAGTTGGGCGTGGCCGAGGGCGACCGCGTGCGCAAGGGCCAGGTGCTGGCGCGCTTCGACGAGACCCGCACCCGCTCCGAACTCGACGCCACGCAGGCCAAGCGCGCCTCGCTGCTGGCCACCACGGCACGGCTGCGCGCCGAGCTGGACAACGCGGCGACGGTGAACTACCCGGCCGAAGTGCGCCGCTACCCGGAGATCATGCGCGACCAGAACAGCCTGCTGGCCGGCCGGCGCGCCAACCTGCACACCGACCTGGCCACGCTAGGCGGCATCGTGCGCACCGCGCGCGAGGAGCTGCAGATCACGGAAAAGCTGCTGGCCGACGGCGACTCCAACCGCGTGGAGCTGCTGCGCGCCACGCGACAGCTCGCCGAAGCCCAGGCGCGCATGGACAGCCGGCGCAACCAGTTCGTCCAGGATGTCAACGCCGAGCTGACCAAGACCCGCGACGAGCTGGAGCAGATCCAGGAGCAGAACACGCAACGCAAGCGCCAGCTCGACAACATCGTCGTCGTCGCACCCATGGACGGCATCGTGAAGAACGTGCGCTTCACGACGCTGGGGGCCGTGCTCAAGCCCGGTGACGAGCTGCTGAGCATCGTACCGCTGGACGACCGCATGATCGTGGAGGCCAAGGTGGCGCCGCGCGACATCGCGCTGGTGCATCCGGGGCTTGAAAGCATGATCAAGTTCGACGCCTACGACTACACCGTCTACGGCGCCGTGCCGGGCCAGGTCAGCTACGTCAGCGCCGACAGCATGCGCGAGGAGGGGCAGCGCCCCGATGCCCCGGGCAGCACGTACTACCGCGTGCACGTCGTCACGGCCTCGCCGGCGGCCACGCACACCGGGCGCAGCCTGGACGTCATCCCCGGCATGACCACCACCATCGATATCCGCACCGGGCGCCGCACCGTGCTGGAGTTCCTGCTCAAGCCGGTCATCAAGACGTTCTCCGAAGCCTTCGGCGAACGCTGAGTCCCCAAAGCCGTGTCCCGGCGCCGCCGGGGCTGCGCACCTTCCCTTCCTGTCGAGCCCGGCCACAACGGGCCAGTGGAGTATCCCTTTGAGCCGCATCATGATCTGCACGCCTTGCTACGGCAGGGTCGTCAACGAGTCCTACCTGAAATCGCTGCTGTCCTCGCAAGACGCGCTGCGCGACGCCGGGCATTCGATGGTGCTTTCCACCTTCAGCAACGAATCGCTGATCACCCGTGCGCGCAACAACCTCACGGCGCTGTTCCTGGCCTCCAACTGCGACGCGCTGATGTTCATCGACGCCGACATCGGCTGGCAGCCGCGCGCGCTGCTGGACCTCATCGAGTCGGGCTACGACGTGTGCGGCACGCCCTACCCGACCAAGGGCTACCAGTGGGACCGCGTGCCGCACCTGGCCACCACGACGGGCCCGGACGGCCTGCCGCTCAAGCCCGCGGCGCTGCGCACGCGGGCCATGAACTACACCGTTCTGCGCACCGAGCAGCAGCCCGCGGGGCTGCCTTCGGGCTGGCAGGAGGTGCACGCGCTGGGCACAGGCTTCCTGCTGATCCAGCGCCACGTGCTGGAGCGCATGCGCGACCACTACCGCGCCGAGCTGGGCTACGTCAACGACGTGGCTGGTTACATGCGCACCGTGCAGGCCGAGCACTGCGTGGGCCTGTTCGAGACGATGATCGAGCCCGAAACGCGGCGCTACCTGTCCGAGGACTACGCCTTCTGCCGCCGCTGGCGCGACCTGGGCGGCCATGTCTTCGCCTGCTTGCGCCATAAACTCTCCCACACCGGGGCTCACGAGTTCTGATACGCAGGATTGGCCGGGCGTTGCCTGCTCCGAGCGAGCGGCACCTTTCCTTAGCGGCAGCGGGCCAGGCGCCAGGCCACAGCCTTGAATCAGGCCCACCAGCAATCGACTTGCAAGAGCTTGCCCAATGAAGCCTCCAATGGTGACCACCACGCAAAGCGGCAGCACGGCGCAGCAGCGCCCTCGGGTGCTTTTCGTGCAAATGCAGTCCTGGGTTGGCCCGGAACGCTTGGTGCTGTCGGTGATGGAGCGCGGCGTGGCTTGTGCCGCTTGGCATCCCGAAGGCTCCACGCTGGAGGTGCTCAGCTTGGCCTTGCGGCTGACCCACCGGCGCGGTGACAACTGGACCGGGCTGCTGGCGGCGCTGCAGCAATTCGAGCCGCAGCGCGTCGTCCCTCTGGACGATCAGGCCGTGCTGCTGCTGGCGCAGCTTTGGCAGCGGCAACGCCCCGTGCTCAAGCCCTTCGAGGCGGTGCTGCGAGAGTCCCTGGGCGATCTTGAGACGCTGGCGCTGCGCGGGCGGCGCAAGGCGCTGGTGGCGCTGGGCGACGTCGTGCTGCAGCCTGAAGCATGGCATCCGGGCCATGACGAGACGCTGCGCGACTGGGCGGAAAAGCAGCAGTGGCGTTGCGCGCTCAAACTTGAATCCACCTTCGCCGGCACGGGCGTGGAGTTGGTGTCGTCGCGGTCAGAGTTCGATGCGGCATTCGAACGTTTGCAAGGCACCGGACGTCCCTTGATCGCGCAAGCGTTGATCCAAGGGCAAATGGCGATGCGCGCCTGCCTGGCGCAGGGCGGGCGCGTGGTTGCGGGCCTGTCGTTGCTCAAGACCGAGCAGCATCCCGCCACCGGGCCGGCAACCCGCGTGCGTGCCGTCGCACATGAGGATATGAAGCTGGCTTGCGAGAAACTGGCCGCGCACTGGCGCATCGATGGCTACTTCTCGTTGGACTTCATGATCGACGACGCCAGCGGTCGTGCTTTTGTACTGGAGTGCAACCCCAGGGCGGTTGCCTGGCTGCACCTGGGGCATCTGGCCGGCGTGGACCTGATTGGTGCCTTCGTTGACTCCCTCAGCCACTCCGGGATGGCGCCGCAGCTTGAGACGCCGCCTTCGGCACAGGAAATAGCCCTGTTCCCACGCGAATGGGTGCGTGATCCCCGCTCGCCTTTCCTGACGGGTTCTGCGCACGACGTGCCCTGGGCGTATCCCGCACTGGTCACACGGCTGATGCAGGAGGGCTTGCGCGAGGTGGCCACGCGCCGCCGGGCACGAATGGCACCGGCACAACCTGCGGCATAGCCGGTAAGCCGCTGACAAGTAGCCGGCAAGCAGCCGACATGCACGCTGTTCCTGTTCGGGCACGCCGGCTGTCGGCCATCACGTTTCCGATTGAGCGAGGCGAGACTGGGGCAAGCCGCTGGCGCTGCGCAGGGGCCCGCGCAGCGCGCTGCCTGTGGGCGGCAGGCACAGGCCGATGCCGACCGACAGCTCCAGGCCTTCAGCCAGGGGCCGGTACGCCACGCCCTGGCGGCGCAGTGCGCGGAAGGTCGAGGGCAGCAGTGCGATGCCCTTGCCCGCCGCCACCTCGGCCAGCAGCACATGGTGCTCCATCGCCTCCGTCAACCACTGGCGCGCCTGCAGTCCGCTGCGTTTGAACACCGCTTGGCAGTGGTCATGGAACGCAGGTTGGCGGCGGCGTTCGAACCAAAACAAGGTCTGCTGTGAGAGCTGGGCCAGCCTGAGACGCTTGTGGCGGGCCAGCGGGTGGGCGCAGGGCAGGGCGGCGTACAGCGCGTAGCGCTCCAGCTCCTCGACCTGCAGCCCTTGAGACTCCGTCGGCAGCGCGATGAAGGCGGCTTGCAGCCGTCCGCTGCGCACTTGGCGCACCAACTGCGGCGAGCTGGCGAAGCACAACTCGACATGAGCCTGGGGCCATTGCGCCTGCAACCGCTCGCCCAGTCCGTCGAACCAGGGCGGTTCGAGGGCCGTGGTCAGGCCGATGCGCAGGGTCGTTGCACCGTGGGCTGCCGTCACCGCCGTGTGCGCCTCATCCAGCAGCCGCAGGATGTGCTCCGCCCGCGGCAGCAGCAGCGCACCCGCGGCGGTCAAGGCCACCGAGCGGGTGTTGCGTTCGAAGAGGCCGACGCCCAAGCGCAGCTCCAGTTCGCGAATCGCGCGGCTCAAGGGCGGCTGTGACAGGTGCAGCATCTCGGCGGCTTGCCGGAAATTCAATGTCCGTGCCACCGCGACGAACAGGCGCAGGGCACGAGAGTCGAGTGGGCCATTCATACGCATCCGGTATCAGCGAAACAGCAATTCTCTTACGTGGCCCGCAGGCGCAGAGTCCGTGACCTCGCTGTCAACCACTGGAAAGGACGCTGAGATGACGCCTGAACATTTGCCGCACGCCGACCGGTACCGGCAGGGACTGGAATGCCTGCAGCGCGTGGACGGCCCGCAGGGCGTGGCCGTGGTCCAGGATTTGGCGGAGTCGTTTCCTGACTTCGCCCGCTACCTGGTGGAGTTTCCCTTTGGAGACATCTACGCGCGGCGCTCATTGGGCCTGCGCGAGCGCGAGATCGCCACGGTGGCGGCGCTGACCGCCCTGGGCAACGCCGCGCCGCAGTTGCGCGTGCACATACACGCCGCGCTGCACGTGGGATGCAGCCCGGCCCAGATCGTGGAGACCGTGATGCAGATGGCGGTCTATGCCGGCTTTCCTGCCGCGCTCAACGGCCTGGCCGTGGTCCGGGAAGTCTTTCTGGCCCACGGCATCGCCTTGCCTTTGCCATGAGCACCGCGCAGGGCAGGGTGGCGCTCGTCGCAAAGCGGCACGGTGCGCGTGCCTGTTGCCTGGAACCGCCGCGAAGCGTCAATGCGGCGTGTTGCCTGCGTCCACGGGGGAGACGATGCCGAAACGCTTCATCTGCCTGTAGATGGTCGTGCGGCACTGCCCCGTCTTTGCAGCCACGGCCGTGATGTTCCAGCGGTGGGCGTGCAGCAGCGCCTGCAGGCGCTCCGCTTCCGGTGGACGCGCCGCAGCCATGGCGGGCGGCGGCGCCGGCCGATCGGCCATGGGCGCGGCCGGCGGGGCCTGCAAGGTGGGCGCAGCGTGCGGCATGCCGGCGCCGATTTCCGGCGGAAGGTGCTCGGTGAGGATGCCCGCCTCGTCACACAGCGCCAGGCCGTAGCGCAGGGCGTTGCGCAACTGCCTGATGTTGCCCGGCCATGGGCAGCGGCGCAGCAGGGCCATCGCCTCGTCAGAGATCGCGGCGGGCACACCGGCCTCGCGGCCCTCCTCCTCCAGGATCAGGTGGATGAGGTAGTCCAGGTCCTGCCGCTCACGCAGGCTGGGCAGCAGCAGCGTGGCGCCGCAAAGCCGGTAGTACAGGTCCTCGCGGAAAGTGCCTGCCGCAATGGCCTGGCGCAGGTCACGGTGCGACGCCGCAACCACCGTCAACTCCACCCGCACGGGCTGTTCGGCGCCCAAGGGCAACACCTCGTGCTCGGAAAGCACGCGCAGCAGCCGCGTCTGCAGGTGCAGCGGCATGTCGCCGATCTCGTCCAGGAAAAGCGTGCCGCCGTGCGCCTGCACGATCAGTCCCTTCATGCCCCTGCTGCGTGCACCCGTGAACGTGCCGGCGGTGTAGCCGAACAGCTCGCTCTCGATCAGCGACTCGGGAATGGCCGCGCAGTTGACGGCCACGAAAGGCTTGTGGCGGCGCTCGCTCGACTCGTGCAGTGCCCTGGCGAAGACCTCCTTGCCGCTGCCCGTCTCGCCCTGGATGAGGATGTTGATGCGCCGGTTGGCCAGGCGCTGCGCCTGGTGCTGCAGGGCGCGCATCTTCCGGTCCTCGCCGGCCAGGCGGCGCAGCGCGGCACCCACGGGGACGGACGCGGCGGGTTCGGCCGCTTCCCGCAAGGGGCCGTCGCCCACGGCACGCACGCGCGGCACGATCACGCTGCTGAAGTAGCTGCGCTGATCCACCAGCGAGAGCAGCGAACGCTCCATCGCATCCGGCGCGCGGGCCAGGCGCCAGATGTCGTCCATGGTGCAGTCGAACAGATCCATGAGATGGCGCCCAACCACCGCATCGGCACCGCGGCGCGGCGGCAGCGCGCGCAGCCACTGCCGGGCCGCGGCGCTGGCGCCCAGCAGCACGCCGTCCGCGTCGAAGGCCAGCAGCATGTCGCCGGTCACGTCCACCAGCGCCCAATTGGTGGCCAGGCGCAGGATCCAGCGGTCGCGGAAATGGCGCATGAACGTGGCGTCCTCGATCATGCGGCCGTACAGCCGCGTGAGGTGCAGCGCCAGGTGCTGGCTTTCACGGGCATCGCTTTGCGCCTGCGCCGAAACGTCGAGCACGCCCATGAGCCGGCCGTCCGGGTGGAACAGCGGCGTGGTGCTGCAGCTCAGGCCAGTGTTGTTGGCATAGAAGTGGTCCGCGCTGTGGCAGGTCAGGGCCGTCTGCTCCTGTATGCAGGTGCCTATGCCGTTGGTGCCGGCAATGTGCTCCTGCCAGTTGGCGCCCAGGTACAGGCCGAAGCGCTGCGCGTCGCGGGCCCAGGTGTCGTTGCCTATGTAATCGATGGTGATGCCCTCGGCGTCCGTGAGCAGCAGCACGTAGCCCAGGTCGACCACGTGCTTGAACAACTGCTCCATGCCGCTGCGGGCGACCTGCAGGTACTCCTCCATGCGCTCGCGCGAGGTGCGCACGCGGGAGGCGCTTTCCACGCAAGGGTCGAAGCAGTCGGCCGGGTCCAGGCCGTGCTGGTGGTAGCAGCGGTGCCAGGAGCGGTGGATCAAGCTGTCAGGCGTATCGCTGGAGGGCACCACGCCGCTGGCGGCACGCAGTACGCGATCAACATGCAGGTCGGAGGAATTCGACACGGCAACTCCTTCGGGTTCGGGGTGTCGCAACGGCCTGCCAGGCGCCACGCGTGACGAGGCGGCGCCTGCCCCGCATCGCGGACTGCGGGGCCCGGGGCCGCGTCGCGAACCGCGCACTGTATGCGAGACGGCGGCGCCGGCGTGTCGGTATCGGCCCGCAGTCGGCAAGGCTGCACAGGGCTTGCGGCGTAGGGGGCACGCATCACCTGTAGCCGGCCCAGTGCGGCCGCGCATCAGGTGTACACCGCCCGCGCAACATTGGCGCAAACCCCGAGATGCCCGTGCAACCCATTGATGTTCAACGAAAAAATGCCTTGAGCGGCTGATTGGCGGACGCTGCCGGGCCGTGGCATGGGCCTTGCGCAAAGGGGGCTGCCTCCAACGCAGTTCCTGAGCATGACCATGAAGCAGCAACGACTCATCACCAGCCCGGCGTCCGTGCGCGTCGGCGAGCCCGACCCGGCACGGCGCGACGCCTTGCGCCGCGGCGCCTGCGCCTGCTTGGGTGCCGGCCTGGCCACGGTCGGTGTGAGCCCGGCGCGGGCCGACGAGCCCGCTTCGCAACGGCCCGCGCCCGGTGACCGGCTGGTGCTGGCCGCCGGCGACGAGCCGCCCCGGCCGCTCGTGGCCTCCGACGTCAAGCCCGGCGCCAAGCCGCTGCAGGTGTTTCCCTTCGATGCGGCCGCCGGCGTGGTGCGCGACGGGTCGCGCCTCAACAAGGTCCTGCTCGTGAAGCTGGACCCGGCTGGGCTGGACGACGCCGCGCGCTCGCGCGCCGCCGACGGCGTGCTGGCCTTCTCGGCCGTGTGCACGCACCAGGGTTGCGACGTCAGCGAATGGAACGAGGCCGAGAAGGCACTGCTGTGCTTCTGCCACTTCTCTCGCTTCGACCCCGCACGGCTGGGCCAGGTGGTGGCCGGACCCGCCTCGCGCGGCCTGCCCAACCTGCCCTTGAAGCTTGATGGCGGGCTGCTCACCGTGGCCAGCCCATTCAGCACTTCACCGGGCGCCAAGGCGGCGGGCTGAGCGCCCGCGCCTGGACACCGCGGCGCCTTGCCGCGGTCTTGATGCAAGCAAAACAACTTTCCACAGGAGACGCCGTGAAACTGAACACTCTTCTTCGTGCCGCTTGCGTGGCCGCGCTGCTGCCGGCCGCCGCGCAGGCCCAGCTCAAGCCCTACGAGCCCGTCACGGACGCGCGGATGGCCAATCCCGAGCCCGCCAACTGGCTCATGTACCGCGGCAACTACGCGGGCTGGGGCTACAGCCCGCTGGACAAGATCAACGACCGCAACGTCGGCAAGCTGACGCTGGCGTGGTCCTACGTCACCGGCATGAGCGAGGGTCACCAGGCGCCGCCCATCGTCAACAACGGCTACATGTACATCTCCACGCCGAACAACCAGGTGATCGCCTTCGAGGCGAAATCCGGGCGCGAGCTGTGGCGCTACAAGAAGCCCATCCCGGAGGAGCTGCAGCAACTGCACCCGACCAACCGCGGCGTGGCGCTCTACAAGGACAAGCTCTACTTCGCCACCACCGACGCCATGGTGGTGGCCCTGGACCCGGTGAGCGGCAAGGAGTTGTGGAAGCAACCCATCGGCGACTGGAAGGCGGGCTACTACTCCACGCTGGCGCCCCTGGCGGCCAATGGCAAGGTGGTGGTGGGCGTCTCGGGCGGCGAGTACGGCGTGCGCGGCTACATCGTGGCGCTGGACGGCGAGACCGGCAAGGAGGTGTGGCGCACCTACACCGTGCCCGCGCCCGGCGAGCCCGGCGGCGACTCCTGGCCGGGCGAGACCTACAAGAACGGCGGTGCATCGGTGTGGATCACGGGCACCTACGATCCTGAGACCAGGCTGTCCTACTGGGGCACCGGCAACGCCGCACCCTGGATGCCGGACACGCGCCAGGGCGACAACCTCTACGCCAACTCCACGCTGGCGCTGGACATAGACACCGGCGCCCTCAAGGGCTACCACCAGTACCACTGGAACGACGCCTGGGACTGGGACGAGGTGTCGGCGCCGCTGCTCATCGACGTGGAGCGCAATGGCAAGAAGGTGAAGTCGCTGGTGCATGCCGGGCGCAACGGCTACCTGTGGCACCTGGAACGCACCAGCGACCGCATCAACTTCGTCGACGCCTGGCCCTACGTCAAGCAGGACGTGTTCGCCTCCGTGGACCCGCGCACCGGCCGTCCGACCTACCGCGAGGACAAGCGTCCGGGCACGGGCAAGACGGTGTCGTTCTGCCCGTCGCTGTGGGGCGGCAAGGACTGGTTTCCCGAGGCCTACAGCCCCAAGACCGGCATGCTCTACGTGCCGGCCAACAACAACCTGTGCTCCGAGCTCAAGGGCGAGGCCGTCAACTACCGCAAGGGCGAGCTCTACATCGGCGTGTCGCTGGACAACATCCTCACCAACGTGCGCATGACCGACGCCTCGCGCCAGCACATCGGCGAGGTGCAGGCCTGGAACGTGGGCGCCAAGAAGAACGTCTGGACCCACAAGTATCCCGAGATGAACTGGGGCCCGCTCATGGCCACGGGAGGCAACCTGGTGTTTGGCGGCGGCACCAACGACCGCATGTTCCGCGCCTTCAACGCCACGACCGGGCAGATGCTGTGGGAGTTCCCGGCGAGCTCCGGCGTGACGGGCGTGCCCTCGTCCTTCGAGGTGGACGGCGAGCAGTACATCGCCGTGCAGGCCGGCTGGGGGGTGGACGCGGAGCGCATGCAGGGCGCCTTCAACGCCGTGCTCAAGCACAAGACCACGGTGCCGCAGGGCGGCACGGTGATGGTGTTCAAGCTGGGCAGGTGATGCGCCCACTCACGGTACATACGACACAAGGAGACACGACATGAAGCTTCTGCATGCCTTGGCACTGAGCATCGCCACGCTGGTGGCGCTGTGGGTCTACCTGAGCATTGGGCAGCCTGGGCTGCGCTTCAACCCATGGATTGGCTTCGTGGCCTGGGCCGCGTTCTTCGCGGCTGGAGGCGGGGCCGGCGGCGCGCTCAAGGCCGTGGCCGGCGGCCTGGCCGGGGTGCTGCTCACGGCCGCCACCATGGCCGCCGTTGCCGCACTGGGCGGCGGCCTGCCCTGGCTGATGGGCCTGGTGGCGCTGCTGGCCTTCGTCCTGGTGGCCATGGCTGACATCCCGATGCTGGCGTACACGCCCGCGGCGTTCCTGGGCGCCGCTTCCTTCTTCGGTGCAGGCGCCAAGGTGGACGAGACGGTGCTGCTCGTGTCCGTCACCTGGCTGGCCGGCGTGGCCTTTGGCTTCGCCTCCGAACTCATGGGCAAGCGCTTCGCACGCCCGGCGGCCTGAGTGCAGGGCCGCTCATTTCTCTCACGTGAAAGGTTGAAGACCATGATCAACGAGTACCGCAACTACATCAACGGCGAGTTCCTCGCCAACACGGGCGGCGCACTCATGGATGTGCGCAATCCGGCCACGCACGAGTTGCTGGCGCAAACGCCCGATGCCCCGGCCTGGGTGGTGGACCAGGCCGTGGAGGCGGCGCGCAAGGCGCAGCCCGCGTGGGCGCGGCTGCCCGCGGTGCAGCGTGCGCGGCATCTGCGCGACATCGCCGCCAAGCTGCGGGAGCACAAGGAGATGATGGCCCGCACGCTGACCTGCGAGCAGGGCAAGGTGCTGTCGCTGGCTCGCGTGGAGGTGGACTTCACGGCCGACTACCTGGACTACATGGCCGAGTGGGCGCGCCGTATCGAGGGCGAAGTGCTGGAGAGCGACCGCCCCGGCGAGAGCATTTTCATGCTGCGCAAGCCGGTGGGCGTGGCCGCGGGGATACTGCCGTGGAACTTCCCGCTGTTCCTCATCGCCCGCAAGATGGCGCCGGCGCTGGTGACGGGCAACACCATCGTCATCAAGCCCAGCGAGCTCACGCCCATCAATGCCTTCGAGTTCGCGCGCCTGGCTGCGCAGACCGATCTGCCCGCGGGCGTCTTCAACCTCGTGGGCGGCACGGGCGCGGTGGCCGGTGCGCACCTGGCCGGGCACCGCGACGTCGGCATCGTTTCCTTCACCGGCAGCGTCGAGACCGGCAGCCGCATCATGGCCACCGCGGCGCGCAACCTCACGCGCGTCAACCTGGAGCTGGGCGGCAAGGCGCCGACCATCGTCCTGGCCGACGCGGACCTGGAGCTTGCCGCGCGTGCCATCCACGCGTCGCGCGTCATCAACACCGGGCAGGTCTGCAATTGCGCCGAGCGGGTCTACGTGCAGCGGCAGGTGGCCGACGAGCTCACCAGCCGCATCGCGCGCCTGATGGCCGACACCACCTACGGCGACCCGATTGCCGAACCGGGCGTGCACATGGGCCCGCTGGTCAGCCAAGCCGGGCTGGACAAGGTAGCGGGCCTGGTGGAGCGCGCGCGCGCCGAAGGCGCCGTGGTGGTGCAGGGCGGGCGCCGCGCGCAGCGTGACACGGGCTTCCACTACGAGCCCACGGTGCTTGCGGGTTGCCGCGGCGACATGGAGATCATGCGCAAGGAGATTTTCGGCCCGGTGCTGCCGGTGCAGGTCGTTGAAGACCTGGACGAGGCCATTGCGCTGGCCAATGACTCGGAATACGGCTTGACCTCGTCCATCTTCACCCGTGACCTGTCGCACGCCATGAAGGCTTGCCGCGAGCTGCAGTTCGGCGAGACCTACGTCAACCGGGAACATTTCGAGGCCATGCAGGGCTTCCATGCCGGGCGCCGCAAGTCCGGTATTGGCGGTGCCGACGGCAAGCACGGCCTGTACGAGTTCACCGAAACGCACGTCGTGTACATGCAGCACGGCTGAGGCCTGGTGCCGGCGGACGGTGCGTGCACTCGCACCGTTCGCCGCGCCGCAGCCACAACGACCGCCTGCGGCCGGCGCATCGTCTTCCATGGCGTCCGCGTTATCACAACATACGCGTTACTTGTTAACCACTATTTCCCGTCCTCGTCTGCGTTGCCGCACTTGAAGGTGATGTGAGGCGGTCGTGAAAGGAATTCAGGAGAGGGGCCTGTTTTCAACAAGCGTGCAAACGCATCGCGTATGTTGCTAGTGGCGCCACACGGCTTGGCCCGCTGCCCCATGCCACTGCTCCAGTGCCGGCAACGCGCTCAATGCCAGCACGTCGTGGCCGCAGACGACGGCTGCAGGGGCTGCCGCGCCGACAAAGCGGCGTTCAAGGCGCCGCTTGCGCACATTCCGGGTCCGGCGTGTACCTACAGCGACGTGATGTTGGCCGTCTTCACCAGGCGGCCCCAGCGCTCGACCTCGGCCTTGAGGTAGGGCGCAAAGGCCTGGGCGTCGCGCGCGTCCACGCGGAAGCCCTGCGTCCGGGCCCGCTCCTCGATGTCGGCCGTGCGCATGATGCGCACCACCTCGGCCGAGAGCTTGTCCACCACGGCATCGGCCGTGCGCGCCGGGGCCATGATGCCGGTCCAGTTCTCGACCTGAAGCTCGGCCAGGCCAAGCTCCGCGGTGGTCGGCACGTCAGGCACCAGCGCATTGCGCGCCGCGCTGCAGAGGGCCAGCGCGCGCAGCTTGCCGGACTTCACGTGCGCCACCGACTCCGGGAAGTTGGAGAACACCACGTCAAGCTGGTTGCCCATCAGGTCCTGGATGCAGGGCGTGCCGCCCTTGTAGGGCACGTGCTGGATGGCGGACTTGTTGAGCTGGTTGAACAGCGCCAGCGTCAGGTGGGGTGGCGTGCCATTGCCGCTGGAGCCGCCGTTGAGTTGGCGCCCTTTCGACGCTTCCATCAGGTCCTTGAAGCTCTTGATCTGGCTGGACGCCGCAACCACCACCAGCATGGGCGAAGCTGCCAGCAGGGCCACCGGGCGCAGGTCCTGCACGAAGTTGTAGCTGGCGCCCGGAAACAGCGAGTAGTTCACCGCGTGCGTGAGCGTGATGGCCAGCAGCGTGTGGCCATTGGCAGGGGCCTTGGCCACCGTGTCGGCACCGATCTGCCCGCCGCCGCCGGCGCGGTTGTCCACCACGACCGTGGTCTTCCAGCGCTCGCCGAGCTGCTGGCCCACCGCGCGCGCCATCACGTCGGTGAGCCCGCCAGGCGGGAAAGGCACCACGTAGCGGATGGGCGTGCCAGGCTTGGGGAACTCGCCGCCCTGGCTCCAGCCGGGCAGGGGCATCCCCGCACCGGTGAGCGCCAGGGTCATGCCAAGCATTCGACGACGCCTCATGTTCAAGGTCTGTTCGTCCATGGATGTCTCCTCCATCGAGGGCCCGCCCAGCGGGCGGGTCGGGTTGGGAACTGGATCGGTACCGCGCTTGTCCTTTCGTCTGTCTTGCTTTCACTGCGCGGGTGTTCAGCGCCTGAGCGTCTCCAGCACGGCATCCGTGACGGCGATGCCTTGTGCCTGGGCGCACCGGCGCAAGTCCTCGCGCCGCGCTCCCGGCAGCCGCACGCCCTCGTCGGCGAGCATTTCGTGGACGAGCACTTCGACACGGTCGAGGTAGCTGTCGGCCCCAGCCAAGGCGCCGGGGTCGATGACCAGGAAGGCTTGGCCGATGCGAGGGCGGTTGCCTTCGTCAACGAAGAAGCTGGAGGCCTCGAAGCCGTAGTTGGCGCCTATGAGCGCGGTCACGAGCAGCTCCACCACCAGCGCCAGCATCGCGCCCTTTGGGCTGCTCACGGCCCCGATGGCCAGCATCGAACCTTCCAACCCCGCCTTCGGGTCGGTGGTGGGGCGGCCGTCCTTGTCCAGCGCCCAGCCCGGTGGAATGGAGCGCCCCTCCTTGGCCGCGAGCATCAACTTGCCGCGCGCCACCTCGGACAGGCTCAAGTCCACCAGCAACGCATCCTGGCCCCGGCGGGCAAAGGCCGCAGCCAGCGGGTTGGTGCCGAAGATGGGGTGGCGTCCGCCCGCGGCGGGCATGGCCGCGGGCGAGTTGGCGAAGGCCAGCCCCACCAAACCGGCCTCGGCCACCGGGCGCAGGTGGTCCACCATCACGCCGCCGTGGTGGCTGCGCGTGACGCCGGCAAAGGCCACGCCGAAATCGCGGGCGCGGGCCATCGCCTCGGCCACGGCGAGCTCACAGGCGGGGAAGGCCAGGCCATCCTGAGCATCCACCAAGGCCGTTGCGCCCCGGCCCTTCAGCAGCCGCGGCTCGGCGCTTCCGTCGACGCGGCCGTTGCGAAGGTGCGTCGCGTATTGCGCCACGCGCGAGAGCCCGTGCGATCCCAGGCCCTGAGCCTCGGCCAGCACCAGGGCGCGCGCGGTGGCATCAGCCATGCGCGGGTTGGCGCCGGCGCGCTCCAGCGCTTGGGCCGCCAGATGGCGCGCCTCCTCCAAACTTAAAGTCGTGGCCATCAGGACAGCACCTCCAGCAGCTTGTCGGCGATCAGGAACGACACCCGCTCGTTGGATTCGGCCGAGACGCCCGCGATGTGCGGCGTCAGCAGCAGGTTGGGGCAGTCCTGGAAGTACACCGCCGCGGGCAAGGGCTCGGTGGCGAACACGTCCAGCGCCGCGCCCCCGAGGTGGCCCGCCCGGAGTGCGTCGGCCAGGGCGGCTTCGTCCACCACACCACCGCGCGCGGTGTTGACCAGCACGGCTCCGCGCTTCATGGAGGCAATGCGCCGCGCGTCGAACAGGCCGCGCGTTGACTCGACCAGAGGCACGTGCAGGCTCACGACGTCCGCCGTGCACACCAGCTCGTCCAGGCCCACGCTGCGCACGCCGGTGCCGTTGAAGGCCGGGTGCTGCTCGCCCATCAGGACGTCGTGGGCCACCACGTTCATGCCCAGCGCCTGAGCCAGGCGGGCCGTGAGCTGGCCGATGGAGCCGAAGCCCACCAGGCCCAGTGTCTTGCCGGCAAGCTCGCGTCCGCCGGACAGCGCAGCGCGCGGCCAACTGCCGGCCGCCACCGCTGGTGTGCTGAGCCACGCTCCGCGCAGCAGCACCAGTGCGCTGGTGATGACGTACTCGGCCACCGACAGCGCATTGGCACCGGTGGCTGGCATGACCTGGATGCCGCGCGCCTCGCAGCCCGGCACGTCGATGTTGTCCAGGCCCACACCCAGGCGGCCCACCACCTTGCAACGCTGCAGCGCATCAAGCAGCTCGCCACGAACCTGTGTGCGGTTGCGAACCACCAGGGCGTGTGCTTGGACCGCTTCGCGCCACAACCGCGCCGGATCGTCCACCAGGGCAGGGTCGTAAACGACCTGGTGGGCCGCCTGCAGGCGAGCGACGGCGCGCTCGTCCATGAATTCACAGATGAGGATGTTCATGAGCTTCGCCACGGCGCAAGCAGCGGCGGGAGAGGTCACATCGGAGCGAGGCCACGGCACACGCCACGGCCCCGCGGACGGCGTCCCTGCGGGAGCAGGGCCGGCGGGCGCGTTACGCGCTCTCGTAGAGGCGCGTGAGAACGAACTCGCGGTGCCCCAGCGCCTCGGCGGCGGTCAGCCGCCCGTTGGCGGTGCGCAGCATGCACTCCAGCAGCTTGTCACCGGCCTGGTCCAGCGTCAGTTCCCGCTGCAGCAGGCCTGAGGTATCGACGTCGATGTGCTCGCTCATCAGGCGCACCGTGCGCGGGTTGGCGCAGATCTTGATGACCGGGACGATGGGGTTGCCGATGACGTTGCCCTGGCCCGTGGGGAAGAAATGCACCGCGTAGCCTGACGCCGCGCACAGCGTCACCATCTCGGCCGCGGCGGAGGACGAGTCCATGAACCACAGGCCCGGGTGCGTGGGTATCTCCGCCTTGTCGATCACGCCGTCCACCGTGCACTTCTTGCCGATCTTCTGGATGTTGCCCAGCGCCTTTTCCTCGATGGTGGTGAGGCCGCCGGCGATGTTGCCCTTGGTAGGCTGGGACTCGCTGAGATCCGTCGTCTTGTGGCGGTTGATCATGTCCTGGTAGCGGTTGAACATGAACATGAAGCGCTCGCGCACCGCGTCGCTGGCGCAGCGTTCGGCCACGATGTGCTCGCCGCCCGTGATCTCCGAGGTCTCGCCAAAGCACAGGTAATTGCCCAGCGGGTGCAGCTTGTCGAAGGCGTTGCCCACGGTGGGATTGGCGCCGCAGCCCGACGTGGTGTCGGACTCGCCGCACTTGGTGGACACCCACAGCTCGCCGATGGCGCAAGCCTCGCGCTGCTTCTCGCTGGCCCACTGCGCGAACTCGCGCGCTGCCTTGCTGGCCTTCAGGATGGTGTCGTGGTCGCCGTGGCCCTCGATGCCGAAGCCCACCACCGGCTTGCCGGTGGCGGCGATGCCGTCCACCACCTTCTTGGTCCAGCCATCTTCGATGCCTATGACAACCACCGCGGCCACGTTGGGGTTGCAGCCGGCGCCGATGAGCGTGCGGAAATGCAGCTCCAGGTCGGCCCCGAACTGCAGCCGCCCGTAGGGGTGCGGAATGGCCATCGTGCCCTTGATGTTGTGCGCCACGGCCTCGGCCGCCGCATTGGACAAGTCGTCCAGCGGCAGGATGATGACGTGGTTGCGCACACCCACGCGGCCGTTTTCGCGCCGGTAGCCCAGGAAAGTCGTGTTGCGGTCGATGACTGCCATTTTCAGTTCTCCTCTTGGGTTTACCAGCGCTTAGTCTTGATGTTTTGCACGTGGGCGTGTTCGCCCGCCTTGATGGGCGCCACGACCTTGCCCATGTCGATGCCGTACTTCCAGACGGTGTCGCCGGGCTGCATGTCCACGAGCGCCACCTTGTGGCCGATGGGAATGTCCTGCCTCGCCATCACGGAAGTGGACTTGTTCTCATCCATGATCCAGCCGGACAGCTCGGTGCCCGCCTTGACGCCTTCAACCACGACGACCGCAACGGTGTCCTTGGCGTCGTGCAACACGAAATGAATCATCGGTTTGTCCCCTTCGTCGGGTGTTGGGATGGAGGTCACTCTAGGCTTTGCGTTTTCCGACGGTCAAACAGGTCATATAGATGACTTGCATGAAATGAAGAAGCCGCCAACAGTCCATCCCATGGACCAGCTCATCACTCATTCCGCTCGCGGGCGGGCCCAGCCGATGTTCGAACCCGTGGACCCAGGCGGCCTGGGCATGCCGCTGTACCGCGCCGTCAAGCGCGGGCTGCTGCAGGCCATTGAGGCCGGCCAGTGCCCGCCCGGCCAGGCACTGGCCAGCGAGACCGAACTGGCCGCCTCGTTCGGCGTGTCCATAGGCACGTTGCGCAAGGCCGTGGACGAACTGGTGGCCGAACACATCCTTGTGCGTCGCCAGGGCCGGGGAACCTTTGTTGCAACCCACGACCAGGCTCGTTTCCTGTTCCAGTTCTTCCACGTTGAGCGCTGTGACGGCCTCAAGGAAGTGCCCGTGGTGGAGCTGGCCGGCTTCAGGCGTGGCCGCGCCGAGGAGGATGCTGCCGTGGCCCTGGGCATCAGGACGGGCGAGCCGGTGATCGAGATCGAGAACCGGCTGCTGCTGCAACGCCGCCCGGTGGTGCACGACCGCATCGTGCTGCCGGCCGTGAACTTCAAGGGGCTCACCGAGAAGCGCTTTGCAGAGCGCGACGGGACGATCTACCAGCTCTACCAATCGGCGTTCGGCATCACCGTGGTGCGGGCGGCCGAGCGGCTGCGGGCCGTCCTGGCCGAACGCGGCAACTCGCGTGTGCTCGGCGTGTCGGAGGGCACGCCGCTGCTGCAGGTTCACCGCACCGCGCTGACGTTTGGCGACAAGCCCGTGGAGTATCGCGTCTCGGCGGTCAATACGGCCCATCACGACTACGTCAACCTGCTGTCGCGCCCAACATGACGTCACCGACACCCCCCGCTTCCGGTGAACCCTTGTCCGTGGCGACCCTGTCCGCGCCGGGCAAGGCCACGAGCACCTCCCGCCCTGCCGGCTGGTTGCAGGCACATCTGCCCGGCACCTTGCTGAGCGCCGTCATCGCGCTGGCGGCCACCTTCGTGTCCACGCTGCACGGTGGCCCGCAGTTGCTGTACGCGCTGCTGATGGGCGTGTGCTTCAACTATCTCAGCCACGAAAGCCGCACCCGGCCCGGCATAGAGCTGTGCTCGCGCACGCTGCTTCGCCTGGGTGTCGGCCTCCTGGGCGCACGCATCACGGCTGCACAGATCGCCGGACTGGGCTGGACCACGGCACTGACCGTCGTTGCCGCGGTCGTCACCACCATGGCGCTGGGCGTCTGGCTTGCACGCAGGATGGGCATGAGCTCAAGCCAGGGCGTGCTCGCGGGCGGCGCCACGGCCATCTGCGGCGCCTCGGCTGCGCTGGCGATCTCGGCCGTGCTGCCGCGCGACAAGGAACACGAGCGCTTCACGCTGCTCGTGGTGGTCTGCGTCACGGCACTGTCCACGCTTGCGATGATCCTGTACCCGCTGGTGGCCCGTGCGCTGCATCTCGACCCGCAGCTGGCGGGGCTTTTCATTGGCGGCACCATTCACGACGTGGCCCAGGTGGTGGGCGCAGGCTACATGCTGGGCCAGGAGACAGGCGACTACGCAACCATAGTCAAGCTGTTTCGCGTGGCCATGCTGTCGCTGGTCGTGATCGTGGTGTCGGCTTCGTTCCGCAAGTCCGCCCAAGCTGGCGCGGACGCCCATGCCGCCGGCACGCGCAAGGCTTCCCTGGTGCCCTGGTTCCTCTACCTGTTCATGGCCATGGTGGTGATCAACTCGCTTGGAGCGGTGCCGCCGCAAGCGCAGGATGCCTTGGGCCAGCTCTCGCGCGGCTGCCTGGTCATGGCCATTGCCGCGCTGGGCATGAAGACGTCGTTTGGCGAGCTTGCCAGGGCCGGCTGGCGCCCATTCGTGCTGCTGCTGGTGGAGACGCTTTGGATGGCCGGCTTCGTGCTGGCTGCCATCCACTTCGCTTGACGTGGCCGTGATGCCGATGGCGATGCCTTCTTCTTCCTGCGCGTCACGACCCGCTCCCCGGTAACGGGCAGGGGCATGGGCATGGGCAGGGGCCAAGGCCCTGCCGGCATATCCCTTCACGCGGCATGCCGGCTTGCCGCTTGAGATTTGACGGCCTACTATTTATCCATCGATAACTTATTGCGCGTCAGGAGACATCCATGCCCGTCAGCAAGCTGGCCCACTTCTCGGTCCGCACCGCCTCCATCGAAGCGTCACGCCGCTTCTACACCGAGATCCTCGGCTTCAAGGCGGGGTACCGGCCCCCTTTCAACTTCCCGGGCCTGTGGCTTTACCTCGGCGGAGATGAAGCCGAGTTTGGCGTGGTTCACATCATCGGCATCGACGAAAGCGATCCACAGGGACTGGCGCAGTACTTGGGCGACAAGGCCAGCGCCTCACTGCATGGCAGCGCCGCGGTGGACCACTTGGCTTTTCTTGCCACCGACCTGCGCACGATGCGCATGCGGCTCAATGGCGCTGCGCTGCCGTACCGGGAGCGAACCGTCCCCGGCCTGGGCTTGCACCAGGTGTTTGTGGAGGACCCCTCCGGCATCACGATCGAACTGAACTTTCCCGCCGACGAAGCGCGGGCCCTGCAGGAAGCTCAGCACTGAGCCCACAAGGCACCACAGGAGACAAGCATGGAAACACGACGCAAGGCAGTCATCATCGGCGGTTCGCTTGGAGGGCTGTTTGCCGCCAACCTGCTGCACCGCGCGGGCTGGGACGTGGAGGTCTACGAGCGCGTGGCCGAGGAGCTCGAAGGACGCGGCGCAGGCATCGTCACGCACCAGGAGCTGATGGATGCGCTGGCAATGGCCGGCGTCACCGTGGACGAAACCATAGGCGTGGCGGTGAAGGAACGCGTGACGCTGGACAGCGACGGCAGTGTCGCCGGGCGCCGTGCCATGCCCCAGATACTCACCGCATGGGGCCGCCTGTACCACGTGCTCAAGGAGGCATTTCCGCCTGAGCGCTACCACAACGGCTCGCAGCTCGAATCGCTGAAGCAGGACGGCGACGGCGTCACGGCGTGCTTCAAGAACGGCCACCACGCGCGGGCCGATTTGCTGGTGGCCGCCGACGGTATCCGCTCCACGGTGCGGCAGATGCTGCTGCCGCAAGCGCGGCCCGCGTACGCGGGCTACATCGCTTGGCGCGGGCTGGTCGAGGAATCGGCGTTGAGCGAGCGCACGCTCAAGGAGCTGTTTCCGTACTTTGCCTTTGGTCTGCCACCGCAAGAGCAGATGATTGCCTACCCGGTCGCAGGCAAGGGCAACGCTTTCGAGCCCGGCAAGCGTCGCTTCAACTTCGTCTGGTACCGGCCTGCAGCACAGGCCACCACGCTGCGCGACATGGTGACCGACGCGTCGGGCAAGGTCTGGCTGGACGGCATACCGCCGCCACATATCCGGCCCGAAATCCTTGAAGGCGCGCGCAGCGCGGCAGGGCAGGTGCTCGCACCGCAGTTCGCGGAAGTGGTGCAAAAGACCGAGAGCCTCTTCTTTCAGCCCATCTTCGATCTGGAAAGCTCCAGGCTGGCATTCGGCCGCGTCGCGCTGCTGGGCGATGCCGCCTTCGTGGCACGGCCCCATTGCGGCATGGGCGTGACCAAGGCCGCCAGCGACGCGCTGGCGCTCACCAGGGCTCTTGAGGCCTGCACCGATGTGCCGGCGGCCCTGCAGCGCTACAGCGACGACCGCACGCCCACGGGCGCGGCCATCGTGCGGCACGCCCGCCATCTCGGCGCTTACATGCAGGCGCAACTGCGAAACGAAAGCGAGCGGCAGATGGCCGAGCGCTATCGCACGCCGGAAGCCGTGATGCGGGAAACCGCCGTCGCTCGCATCTTCAGCTGAATCCGCACGCCATGGCGGCGGCAAGCTGCCGCCGTGGACCGCTACCAGGAGAGACCTCATGGAACACACTGCTGCGCTGGTGGCCTCATGGCCCAAGGCCTCCGCCGACCCCACTTGCGAGGCGCTCGGCAAGGACCCGCGCTTTCATCTGCTGTTGAGCAGCCGCCGGCGCTTCGTCTGGGGACTGACCGTCCTGATGCTGGGCGTCTACTTCGGCTACATCCTCACGCTCGCCTACCGGCCGGACCTGCTGGGCGTGCGACTCGTGGAATCGCAACCCATGACGGTGGGCATCCCGATCGGCTTTGGCATGTTCGCCTTCACCTTCGGCCTCGTCGCGATCTACGTGCACCGGGCCAACGCGGTCTACGACGCCATGATTCACGACCTGCGCCAGGGAGACGGTCAATGAAGCCCGCTGTTCTCGCGCTCCTGGGTTCGCTTGCGCTGCCGCTGCCCGTGCTGGCGGCCGGCTCGGCGGTCGGACAAGGCCTCAACCTCACGGCCATCGGCATGTTTGCCGTGTTCGTCCTGGCCACGCTGTTCATCACCCGCTGGGCGGCGCGGCGCAACAACAGCGTGGAGGACCACTACGCGGCCGGCGGCAAGATCACGGCCCTGCAGAACGGCTGGGCCATCGCCGGTGATTACATGTCGGCGGCATCGCTGCTGGGCATCTCGGCGCTGGTGTTCACCAGTGGCTACGATGGCCTGATCTACTCAATCGGCTTCCTCGCCAGTTGGCCGATCATCCTGTTCCTTATTGCCGAGCCGCTGCGCAACCTGGGCCGCTATACGCTGGCCGACGTGGTCTCCTACCGGCTGCAGCGCAAGCCTATCCGCACCTTCTCGGCATCGAGCTCCATCGTGATCGTGCTGCTCTATCTGGTTTCGCAGATGGTGGGCGCCGGCAAGCTGGTGGAGCTGCTGTTCGGCCTGAACTACACGACGGCCGTGGTTCTGGTGGGCCTGCTGATGATGATCTACGTCTTCTTCGGCGGCATGCTGGCGACGACCTGGATACAGATCATCAAGGCCGGGCTGCTGCTCACCGGTGCGGTATTCATGGCGTACATGGTGATGCAGCGCTTCGGCTTCAGCCTCAATGCGCTGTTCACCCAAGCGGTGGCAACGCACCAATTGCACGACGCCATCATGCGCCCGGGTGGGCTTGTCTCCGACCCGGTCTCGGCGGTTTCGCTGGGCATGGCGCTGATCTTCGGTACCGCCGGCCTGCCGCACATCCTCATGCGCTTCTTCACCGTGGGCAACGTCCAGGCCGCGCGAAAGAGCATCCTGTACGCCACCGGCATCGTGGGTTTCAGTTATGCGCTGATCATCATCATCGGCTTCGGCACCATCGCGCTGGTCGCCAGCGATCCGCGCTACCAAAGCGGGCAGGGCGCCATCATTGGAGGCGTCAACATGGTCGCGGTGCACCTGGCCCATGCGGTAGGAGGCAATCTCTTCCTGGGCTTCATCTGCGCGGTGGCGTTCTCCACCATCCTCGCGGTCGTGGCCGGGCTCACGCTGGCCGGTTCATCGGCCGTCTCGCACGACCTTTATGTCAACGTGCTGCGCCGCGGTACGGCCACCGAGCACGAGGAGCTTTTGGTGTCCAGAGCCGCGACGGTTGGGCTAGGTGTGCTGGCCATCATCCTGGGCATCCTGTTCGAGCACCAGACCATCGCCTTCATCGTGAGCCTGACGTTCTCGATTGCCGCAAGCTCCAATTTCCCCGTGCTCCTGCTGTCCATCTACTGGCGCGGTCTGACGACCCGCGGCGCCGTGATCGGTGGCAGCCTGGGGCTGGTGAGCGCCGTGGCGCTGACGATCCTGAGCCCGACGGTTTGGGTCAAGGTGCTTGGACACGCGGCGCCCATCTACCCTTATGAATACCCGGCGCTGTTCTCGATGCTGATCGCATTCGCGGGCATCTACCTGTTCTCGGTGACGGACAAGTCGCAGCGCGCCAGCAATGAGCAGCGAGCCTACGCCGGCCAGCTCGTGGTCAGTGAGCTGGGCGTGAAAGCGGCAGCGGCCTCACAGCCAGCCTGATCCAGGCGAACGGCGCCCCCGGACGCATGCAAAGCTTCCGGGGGCGTCACGGTGTGCCGGCACCATGGGCCTCGCCGTGCAGCCCGCCCCGTTGACTGCCACGCTTCAAGCCTACAATTTATCGACTGACCTTTAGCACCCGGCACAGGCATTCTTGTGCAGGCAGCAACGGCAGGATTCCAAGAGGGGCCGACATGGATGCAAAGACCGACAAGCCCGCGCGACCTAGGCAGCGCCTGCAGCCTGAAGAACGTGAGCAGCAGATCGTCGCCAAGGCCATTGAGCATTTCACGCGCTACGGCTTCGCCGGCAGCACGCGGGAGCTGGCCAAGGAACTTGGCGTGACCCAACCCTTGCTGTATCGCTACTTCGAGAGCAAGGAAGCGTTGATTGACCGGGTCTACAGCGAGGTTTTCAAGTGGCGGCGCGATTGGGAAAAACTCATTGCCGACCGAAGCGTGCGCCTGACCGAGCGCCTGTACGCCTTCTACCTGGACTACGCGTCAGTCATCCTGCGCGAGGAGTGGATTCGCATCTTCATTTTCTCGGGCCTCACGCGCGAAGGCATCAACACCAAGTACCTGGACAAGTTGCGCAACAAGATCTTCCTTCCAGTCCTGGCCGAGGTGCGGGCAGCGTTTGACATCGACGAACCCAGCAGTGAGATGGAGCTGGAGGCTGAAGTCGAATTGATCTGGAGCCTGCACGCGGCCATTTTCTACCTGGGTGTGCGCAAGTGGGTGTACGGTCTGCCAGTGCCGGAGGACCTCAAGGCTGGTATCGAGCAGAAAGTTGACATGTTCCTACACGGCGCGCCGGCGGTCATGCGCAAGCTGCGCCAGGCCCGTGCTGCGCAGCAGCCCGCGGCAAGCAAGCGCATGCCGACAAGGAAATCTCACGGCGCGACGTGAAAAGTGAAAAGGCCTGTGTCCCGCAGGCCTGGCCGGCAACTGGTTGCGTGGCAGACAAGATGCCTTGCGCCCATCAAGCGGTCTGCTGGATCTGCGCGCTGGCGCGCCGCACCATGTCGCAGAAGTACTCGGCAGCCGGCGTCAGCGGAAGGCCTGCGCGCTGCACGATACCGATGGGCGGCGCAGGCAGCGGCTCCTCGACGTGGATCTGCTGCAGCACGTCACGCCACAGCGGAAACTGCACCCATTGCACCGGCACCATCATCAGCAGGTCGGAATAGACCATCGTGACTAGGAAGGTCAGTGAGGACTGCGCCTGCATCACCAGCCGGGGCGGCGGCAGGCCGTGCTCGGCGAACAGCGGGCCGAGCTCCTCTTCGGCCTTGTACGTGATGGACGTGGTGATCCACTCCGCGTCGACGAGGTCGCGCAGGCTGCGTGAACGCGCCAGCGGGTGGCCCTTGCGGCCCATGATGATGCGCGTGTTGTCGAAGAGCTTCTCGCCTTGCAGCTCCGGCGGCAGCCTGGCCGGCATGGGACCCACGTAGAAGTCGATGCGGCCCTCCACCAGCGCCGAATCGACGTTGGGAAACACGGCGTCGATCACGTGCAGCTCTACCCCCGGAAAACGGCTGCGGAAGGCCTGCAATGCGCTGGGCAGCAGCGCCAGGTGCGGCACGCTGGACAGGCACAGCGTCACCGTGCCGTGCGCCTGGCCCCGCAACTGGTCAATCTCCTCCTTGGCCTTCTGCAACTCGCTGCGCACCGCGTTGGCTCGGCGCAGGAAGACTTCCCCCATGGGGGTGAGGCGCACGCCCTTTGCGCCACGCTCGAACAGCGGGACGCCCAGCTCCTTTTCCAGCTCCTGGATGCTGCGCGTGATGGCGGGCTGGGGCAGGCCCAAGTGGCGGGCCGCCGCCCGCAGCCCGCCTCGCTCGGCCACGGCCAGGAAGTCACGCAGTGCATGCAGTTTCATGTGGGGTAAGTGATCTGATTCAGGTATCGCTGAAGAATTATTGCCATCTTTTGCGATCGGTGGGCCGTTTCTAGAGTTCGCTCCATCCGCTTGACAGGCATCAAGCGGCACAAGGAGTCGAACGATGGCGGAGACAAGTTCACAGAGGCCCTCAAGCAAGGCGCCGCCGAGGGTACTGATCGTCGGGGCCGGGCCGGTGGGCCTGGCGCTGGCCATCGAATTGGGCCGGCGCGGGGTGCCGTGCCTGCTGGTCGAGCGCAACGAGCGCGTGGGCGTGGCCCCGCGCGCCAAGACCACCAATGTGCGCACGCGGGAGCACCTGCGCCGCTGGGGGCTGGCCGACCGGCTGCGCGCGGCCTCGCCGCTGGGTACGGACTACCCGTCCAACGTCCTGTTCGTCACCCGCCTGGCCGGCCCGGCGCTCGCGCGCTTCGACAACGCCTTCTACTGCGCCCCGGGCCGCAACCCGCTGTACGCCGAGCATGCGCAGTGGGTGCCGCAGTACACGGTGGAAGAGGTGATGCGCGAGTACGCGCAGTCGCTGCCCGGCGTCGAGCTGCGCTTCAACTGCGAGCTGCGCGGCTTCGAGCAGGACGACAAAGGTGTGCGGGCGCGACTGCGCGACCTGGCGCAGGGCCGCGACCTCGACGTGCAGGCCGACTACCTCGTGGGCGCGGACGGCGCGCGCAGCACGGTGCGCGAGCTGCTGGGCGTTCGCATGCAGGGGCAGCACGGCCTCTCGCGCAACTACAACATCATCTTCCGGGCGCCCGGGTTGGCCGAGGCGCACCGGCATGGCCCGGCCATCATGTACTGGCAGGTCAATCGCGACGTGCCCAGCGTCATCGGCCCCATGGACCGCGGCGACACCTGGTTCTTCATGCCGACGCAGGTGGCCGAGGGCATGCGGCTGGCCGACCTGGACGCGCGCTCGCTGATTGGCCGCGCCACCGGAATCGACCTGCCCTACCAGGTGCTCAGCGGCGACGAGTGGGTCGCCAGCCGCCTGCTGGGCGAGCGCTACCGCGAGCGCCGCGTCTTCCTGGCCGGCGACGCGTGCCACCTGCATCCGCCCTTCGGCGGCTACGGCATGAACATGGGCGTGGCCGACGGCGTGGACCTGGGCTGGAAGCTGGCCGCGGTGCTGCAGGGCTGGGGCGGCCCGGCCCTGCTGGACAGCTACGAGGCCGAGCGCCGCCCGGTGCACGAGTGGGTGCTGGACGAGGCCGTGCTCAACCACGCCACGCTGGGCAACCAACTGGTGGCCGAGGGCCTGGAGGACGCCGGCGAGCGGGGCGAGCGGCTGCGGCGCGATGTCGGCGCGCGCATCCAGGCCACCAAGCTGCGCGAGTTCGCCACGCTGGGCGTGGTGCTGGGCTACCGCTACGACGACTCGCCGGTGATCGTGCCGGACGGCAGCGCCGCGCCGGCGCGCGACTTCATCAACTACGTGCCTTCGTCGCGCCCGGGCTGCCTGGCGCCCCATGCCTGGCTGCACGACGGCAGCTCGCTGTACGACCACTTCGGCCCCGGCTTCACGCTGCTGGCCCGTGATGCCGACGAGCCCACCATCGCCGCCGCCCGCGCGCAGGCCCAGCGCTGCGGCGTGCCCTTGACGGTGCTGCAGCCCAGCGAACCGGGCGTGGCGAACCTCTACCCGACGCGGCTGACGCTGCTGCGTCCCGACCAGCACGTGGCCTGGCGCGGCGACGCCTGGCCCAGCGCAGGCGCCGCGCTGCTGCAGCACATCACCGGGCAGGCGCGATGAGCACGGAGGATCAATCCATGGATACAGGGCTTGCGCGCCGTGCCGGCAGGGTGGGCGTGCATTCCGTCGATCGCTTCGTGTTCTCGGTGCCCGCTCTGGAGCCGGCACAGCGCTTCTACGCCGCTTTCGGGCTGGACGTGCGGCGCGTGGGCGAGCGCCTGGACCTGCACACCTTCGGCCATCCGCACTGCTGGGCCTCGGTGCATGCCAGCGGAGCGCCCAAGCGCCTGGAATACCTGCGTTTGGGCATCTACGCACAGGACATGGACACGCTGCGCCAGCGCATCGAGGAGCGGGGACTGGGCTGCGAACCGCACCCGCTGTCCGACGGCACGGGCCTGTGGCTGCGTAACCCGGACGGCACGCCGCTGCAGCTGGTGGTGGCGCCCAAGGTGTCGCCCGACCAGAAGTCCCGGGCCGAGCCCTGTGCCGACGTGGCGCCCGCGCGCAGCCGCGTGGCGCCGGTACGCCCGCGCCGGCTCTCGCACGTGCTGTTCTTCAGCCCCGACGTGCCGCGCATGGTGCGCTTCTGCACCGAGGTGCTTGGGCTGCGGCTGTCGGACGGGTCGGCCGACCTCGTGGCCTTCCTGCATGGCGCGCACGGCAGCGACCACCACCTCGTGGCCTTCGCCAAGTCGCAGGCGCCGGGCCTGCACCACTCCAGTTGGGACGTGGGCAGCTTCGACGCGGTGGGGTGCGGCGCCGAGCAGATGCGCGCCGCGGGCTACGAGCGGGGCTGGGGCGTGGGCCGCCACGTCCTGGGCTCCAACTATTTTCACTACGTGCGCGACCCCTGGGGCAGCTGGGCCGAGTACTCCTTCGGCATCGAGTACGTGCCCCACGACCTGGATTGGCCGGCGGCGGACCACCCGGCCGAAGACTCGTTCTACGTCTGGGGCCCGGCGCTGCCGGACGATTTCATCGTCAACCATGAACAGCCCGTGACCGGGCGCTGAAGGAGACCCCTCATGCGATTCATCGCTTTCCTCAACGACCAGGACCAGCCCGCACTGGGCGTGCGCGTGGGCGCCGACGCGCTCATCGACCTGGGCGCCGACGGCGGCCCCGCCTCGCTGGACGAGCTGCTGCGCCAGGGCGAAGCGGGCATGCAGGCCGTGCGCGCCGCCGTGGAGCGCGGCATCGTGCGCCGGCCGCTGGCCGGGCTGCGCTACCTCCCGCCGGTGCTCAACCCCGGCAAGGCGCTGGCGATCGGCCTGAACTACGTGGACCATGCGGCCGAAAGCAGCTTCGATCCACCCAAGCACCCGGTCGTGTTCCAGCGCTACCGCTCCTCGTGGGTCGCGCACGGGCAACCGCTGGTGCGCCCGCACGTGTCCACGCAGTTCGACTACGAGGCCGAGCTGGTGGCCGTGATCGGCAAGGCCGGGCGCTACATCCCCAGGGAGCAGGCGCTGGCGCACGTGGCCGGCTACTCGCTGTTCAACGACGGCTCCATCCGCGACTACCAGTTGCGCACCAACCAGTGGCTGCTGGGCAAGAACTTCGACGACAGCGGCGCCTTTGGGCCGGAGCTCGTCACCGCCGACGAGCTGCCGCCCGGGGCCAAGGGCCTGCGGTTGCAGTGCAGGCTCAACGGCCAGACCGTGCAGGAGGCCAACACGCGGGACATGATCTTCGACGTCGCGACGCTGGTGTCGGTGTGCTCGCAGGCGATGGCGCTGGAGCCCGGCGACCTCCTCATCACCGGCACGCCTTCGGGCGTCGGCATGGCGCGCAAGCCGCAGCTGTGGATGCAGCCGGGCGACGTCTGCGAGGTCGAGATCGAGCGCGTGGGCCTGCTGCGCAACCCGATCGTGGACGAGGGCTGAGCGCGGCCGGCACCGGATCGCTCGCGCCGGGTGCGGCACGCATCCCGGCGCTCACGACAAGCAAGGAGACAAGACATGAACGAGACGAGGCGGCGCCTGCTGGCGCTGGCCCTGGCATCGCTGGCCGGGGGCGTCATGGCGCAGGGGCCAACCAAGGGGCCGGTGCGCATCACGAGCACTTTTCCCACCGGCAGCGGGCCGGACACCGTGGCGCGCCTGGTGGCCGAGAAGCTGCAGGCCCAGTGGAGCCAGCCGGTGGTGGTGGACTCCCGGCCCGGCGGCGCCGGGGTGGTGGGCATCAACGCGGTGAAGGCCGCCCCGCCCACCGGCGCGGACCTGGTCGTGGTGGACGTGGGCAACCTCTCCATCAACCCGCTGATCTTCAAGAAGCTGGCCTACGACCCGCAGAAGGACCTGGTGCCCGTGGCGGTGCTCTACAAGACCAGCTTCTTCGTCGCGGTGGCGGCCGACGGTCCGTACCGCACGCTCAAGGACCTGCTGGCCGCGATCACGGCCAAGCCCGGGGCGGTGCGCTACGGCTCCAGCGCGGTGGGCGGCCCCCTGCACCTGGCCTCGGCGCAACTGCAGCATGCGCTGGGCGCCGACATGCTGCACGTGCCCTTCAAGGAAACGTCGCAGCTCTACGCGGCCGTGGCCAGCCACGAGATCGACTGGGCCTACGGCAGCATCGCCACCGCCGGGCCGCTGGTGCGCGCGGGCAAGCTGCGCTTCCTCGCCGTGGGCGACCGCGCGCGCTCGCCGGTGCTGCCGGACGTGCCCACGCTGGAGGAGGCGGGCGGCCCCAGGGACGTATATGCGCAGACCTGGGTGGCGCTGATGGCGCCGCAGGGCACGCCCGCCGCCGTGGCAAAGCAGATCAACCAGGCCGTGAACGAGGCGCTGGAACAGCCTGACGTGAAGGAGCGGCTGGCGGGCTTCGGCTTCGTGCCCAGCCCCGGGCCGGTGCAGCAGGTGGTGGATCTGATGCAAGGCGATCGCGCCCGCTACGCCGAGGTGGTGAAGCGGGTGAAAGTTTCCATTGAGTGAGGGAGCCGGCCATGGCACACAAGGTCATCATCACTTGCGCCGTCACCGGCGCGGTCCACACGCCCACCATGTCGCCCTACCTGCCGCTCACGCCGCGGGACATCGCGGCGCAGGCCATCAAGGCCGCGGAAGCGGGCGCGGCGATCCTGCACCTGCACGCGCGCGATCCGGCCGACGGCCGGCCCAGCGCCGACCCCGAGGTGTTCGCGCAGTTCCTGCCCACCATCCACGGCGCCTGCGATGCGGTGATCAACATCACCACCGGCGGCTCCACCAGCATGACGCTGGAGCAGCGGCTGGCCGCGCCGCTGCGCTTCAAGCCCGAGATGGCTTCGCTCAACATGGGCTCGATGAACTTCTCCATCCATCCCATGGCCGCGAAGGTCAAGGACTGGAAGCACGGCTGGGAGCGGGCTTACGTGGAGGGCACCGAGGACACGATCTTCCGCAACACCTTTCGCGACATCCGCCGCATCCTGCAGGAGCTGGGCGAAGGCTGCGGCACGCGCTTCGAGTTCGAGTGCTACGACGTCGGCCATCTCTACAGCCTGGCGCACTTCGTGGACGCGGGTCTGGTCAAGCCGCCGTTCTTCATCCAGACCATCTTCGGCGTCCTGGGCGGCATCGGGCCCGACCCGGAAAACGTGGGCTTCATGCGCCAGACGGCCAACCGGCTTTTCGGCGCGGACTACCACTGGTCCGTGCTGGCCGCGGGACGGCACCAGATGCCGCTGCTGACCCATGCGGCCGTCATGGGCGCCAACGTGCGCGTGGGGCTGGAGGACAGCCTCTACCTCGGCCGCGGGCAACTGGCCACCAGCAACGCCGAGCAGGTGCGCAAGATCCGCCGCCTGCTGGAAGAGTTGGGGCACGAGATCGCCACGCCTGCCGAAGCCAGGGCGATGCTGCGGCTCAAGGGCGCGCAGCACGTGGCGCCTTGAAGCCGGTGCGACCGCACTGCAACCGGTGACGCGGGGGGCCGCGCCTGCGCAGTGCCGGCGCCGATGCAGGGCGGAGGCCTGGGCAACAGGCCGGCTGCTGCCTACCGCAGGTTGATGACCGTGCGGAACCCCAGGTGCTGAGTGGCCAGCAGCGGGTCCTGCGGCTGGCGCGACGCTGGGCGGTAGCGCACGCAGAAGTCCGGCGCACACAGGAAGGAGCCGCCCTTGATCACGCGGGGCTGCGTTCCCCGCGGCGCCTCGGCCTGTGCAAGCCTGACCTCCATGGGGTTGTCGGCGCCGTCTTGGGCATGGCGCTCACGCCAGCGATCCCGCGTCCACTCCCAGACGTTGCCCACCACGTCCACCAGGCCGAAGCCATTGGCTTCGAAGCAGCCGACCGGCGCGGTGCCGGCATGTCCGTCGGCGCCGTCATCCTCGAAAGGGAAGCGTCCCTGCCAACTGTTGGCCATTGCCCGCCCCTGCACGGCGGGCGTGTTGCCCCACGGATAGGCCGCGCCGTCCCTCCCGCCGCGCGCGGCGTATTCCCACTGCGCTTCAGACGGCAGCTCGCGCCCAAGCCAGTGCGCATAGGCCTGCGCGTCCTCGTAGGCCACGTGGACCACGGGATGGTTCTCCAGTCCCTCGATGCCGCTGCCCGGCCCGCGCGGGTGGCGCCAGTCGGCACCCGGCACGAGTTGCCACCAGCCGTAGGCCGGCGTTGGCCGCTGTGGCGGCACGAAGACCACCGACGAGGGCACCAGCCGCTCGCGCGGCACGCCGGGATAAGCCCAGGCATCGAGAGGCCGCTGCGCGCGGGTGACGTAGCCGGTGGCCTTCACGAAGGCCGCGAACTGGGCGTTGGTGACCTCGTGGCGGTCGATGAGGAAGTCCTGCACCTGCACCCGGTGCGGCTCGCGCTCCTCGGGATAGCCGTCGCGCGAGCCCATCGTGAAGCTGCCGCCCTTGACGGCCACCAGGCCGGCGCGGTTGGGCTCTGCGTCGCCGGTAGCTGCGAAGCCCTGCGGCACGCCGGAGTAGCCGCGGCACAGCGGGCCGTCCGAACCGGCTGCGGCACGTCCGGCGGCGCAGGCGGTGCCGGCGCCAAGCGCCAGCGCCGCGGCCAGCACCAGGCGCAGCGCGGTTTCAGCGGCCTTCATTCAGGTCCTCGTAGTACTTGCGGCCGTTGCTGTAGCCCGGACGCTCGGCCAGGCCTTCAAACTCGACCACGCCACTGCCGTGCGCGTACTGCTCGTACTCGGCGACAAGCTCCCGAAGCTTGGCGGGGTGCCTTCTTGCGAGGTCGTGCAACTCGGAGCGGTCCCGGGCGAGGTTGAAGAGCTGCCACTGCCCGGTTCCCCAAGGCTTGTTGGCCAGCACGATCTTCCAGTCGCCCTTGCGCAGCGCGCGCCGGCCGTTGAATTCCCAGCCGCGCAGAAATTCCTCGTGCACCAGCGGCTGCCGTCCCGTCAGCAGGCCCAGCATCGAGCGGCCCTCCAGTGGGACCACCTCGCGGCCCTGGTAGCTCGTGCCCGGCGCGCGCACGCCCGCGAGATCCAGCACGGTGGGTGCGATATCGGTCACATGGGCCGGCACGCGCGCGACCTGCCCACGCGTGACTGCGGCGGGCAAGGTGAAGATGGCCGGCACCGCGATGCCGCCCTCGTACATGAAGGCCTTGTACATGTTGAAGGGTGTGGACCCGACCTGCGCCCAACCGGGTCCGTATTCCGCGAAGGAGCCGCGCCGCCCGGTATTGGCCACGCTGTTGTCGGCGTGCCGGTGGGCCCATTCGCGCGTGGCGCCCTCGTCCAGCACCGTGTTGCCGTCGGCGCCGTTGTCGGACAGGAAGATCACCACGGTGTTGTCGAGCTTGCCCGTGCGCCGCAGGTACTCCAGCACGCGGCCGATCTGCGCGTCCATGGACTCCACCATGGCCGCGTACACCGCCATGCGCTTGGACTCGATGCGCTGCTGCTGCGGCGTCAGCTCCTTCCAGCGCGGCCACACCGGGTTGCCGACGTAGGGCTGCATGTCCTTGGGCACCAGGCCCAGCGCCTTCATGCGCGTGAGCCGGCGCTCGCGGATCACGTCGTAGCCCACGTCGTAGGCACTGTCGTACTTGCGGATGTACTCATCGGGCGCCTGCAGCGGCCAGTGCGGCGCCGTGAAGGCCAGGTAGCCGAAGAAGGGTTTTCCGTCGGCCTTGTCGGCATCGATGTACGAAATCAGCCTGGAGGCGAAGAACTCGCTGGAGAAGAAGCCCTCGGCGGGCACCTTCGTGTCCTTGCCGTTGTCGCGGTAGTAGGCGACGGGCGCCTTGTCGGGATCATCGGTGATGATGCCCGTCTGGTCGAAGTGGCCCGCGCCGCCATTGAGCATGGCGTAGGACTGCTCGAAGCCCCGGTTCGAAGGCGCATGCTCCTCGCGCACGCCCAGGTGCCACTTGCCGGCCATGTAGGTGTGGTAGCCGGCATCCCGCAGCAGTTGCGGGAACGTCACCGTGCGCTCCGAGAGGTAGCCCTCGTAGCCGGCGCGGCTGCGCTGTTGCGGCGTCATCAGCTCGGCCATGCTGCCGAAGCCGACGCGGTGGTTGTCTGCGCCCGACAGCAGCATGGCGCGCGTGGGCGAGCAGAACGGCGAGGCGTAGAACTGCGTCATCCGCAAGCCCGCGCGTGCGAGGCCGTCCAGGTGCGGCGTGGCGATCTCGCCGCCAAAGGCGCCGATGTCGGAATAGCCGAGGTCGTCGGCCACGATCAACAGCACGTTGGGGCGCTGGTCGGCGGCCAGCGAGGGCGTCAGCATGCTCCACAGCACCGCCGCGGCCAGCGCCACCTTGCGATAAGTCTTCATGGTGTGCTCAGAACGGGTAGTGGCGGTCGGTGGTCTGCAGCGTGATCCAGCGCAGGTCCGTGAACGAATCGATGCCGGCGCGACCACCGAAGTGGCCGTAGCCCGACTCCTTGACGCCGCCGAAGGGCATCTGCGCCTCGTCGTGCACGGTGGGCGCGTTGATGTGGCAGATGCCGGACTGGATGCGCTTGGCCACGTTCCAGGCTTGGGCGACGTCACGGCTGAACACCGCGGCCGACAGGCCGAAGGGGTTGTCGTTGGCGCAGGCGATGGCCGCCTCGGTGCCCCGCACGCGCACGATGCCCTTGACCGGGCCGAAGCTTTCCTCGTGGTAGATCGCCATCGCGGGCGTCACGTGGTCCAGCAGCGTCGCGGGCATGAGCGTGCTGTCGGCCTTGCCGCCGCACAGCAGCTTCGCGCCCTTGGCCAGCGCGTCGTCGATGAGCGCGTTGCAGCGCTGGACCGTGCCCATGTCCACCACGGAGCCCAGCACCACCGGCCCCTGGCGCGGGTCGCCCAGCGGCAGGCTCCTGGCCTTGGCGGCCAGCTTTTCGACGAAGGCGTCGGCAATGGATTCGTCCACGATGATGCGCTCGGTGGACATGCAGATCTGGCCCGAGTTGGCGAAGGCGCCGAAGGCCGCGCCATTGACCGCGGCGTCCAGGTCGGCATCTTCCAGCACCAGGAAGGGCGCCTTGCCGCCAAGCTCCAGCACCGCGGGCTTCAAATGCTTGGCGCACAGTGCCGCGATAATCTTGCCCACGCGGGTGGAACCCGTGAAGTTCACGCGCCGCACGGCCGGGTGCGCCACCATGGCTTCGACCACGGCACCGGCATCGGCCGGGGCGTTGGTGACGAAGTTCACCACGCCCGGCGGCAACCCCGCCTCCTGCAGCGCCTCGATGATCAGGCCGTGCGTGGCCGGCGACAGCTCCGAGCCCTTGAGCACCACGGTGTTGCCGCAGGCCAGCGGCGTGGCCACCGCGCGCACGCCCAGGATCACCGGCGCGTTCCACGGCGCCAGGCCCAGCACCACGCCCGCGGGCTGGCGCACCGCCATGGCCAGGCTGCCGGGGACGTTGGACGGGATGATCTCGCCGGTGATCTGCGTGGTCAGCGAGGCGGCCTCCTGCAGCATGCCGGCCGCGACGTGCACGTTGAAGCCGGACCACAGGGCCGAGCCGCCGGTTTCAGCGGCCACGGCCTGCGCAAAGGCGTCGGCCTTGGCCTCCAGCGCCGCAGCGGCCTTGAGCAGCAGCGCGCGGCGCTCGCCCGGGCCCATCTCGGCCCAGGCCGGGAAGGCCTGCTGCGCGGCCTCGACCGCACGCACGGCGTCGGCCGGCGTGGCAGCCGGGGCGCGGGTGGCGACCTGGCCGTCCAGCGGATTGCGGCGCTCGAAGGTGGCGCCGCCCGTGGCGCCCACGCGTTCGCCGCCGATGAGCATGGCGATTGTTTTCATGGGATGTCTCCTCGTCGTTGTGCTTCAGATGCGGATGCCCGACTTGCCCGGGGCCAGGATGCCGTTGGGGTCCAGCGCGCGCTTGAGGCGCCGCTCCACGTCACGCTTGACCGGGCCGTAGGTGCTGGCCACGCGCTCCTGGAAGGCGGTGTTGACGCGGTAGACGCCGTAGCCCTGTTTCTCGAACTCGTCGAGCAGCTCGTGGAAGCAGGCGTTGGCGCGCTTCGTTTCCTCGGGGTTGGAGCGGTCGTAGAGCACGTCGATGACGTGGTGCATGTCGCGCCAGCCGACGATGAATTCGCCCACGTAGTCCAGGCCGTGCTTGTTGAGGATGCGCGTGGCCAGCTCCACCTGCTTGCCGCACTCGCTGCCGCGGGCTTGGCTCACCGGGGCGAACCACATCGAGCCGCCGCCGCCGCGCCAGTTGTAGAGGCCGAACTCCTGCAGGTTGGGCACGCCCGACATCAGCTCCGCGCGGTACTTGAAGGGCTGCGTCCCGCCGGCCTCCTCCTCGGTGATGAGCTGGCCCTTGCCGGAGCCCTGGACCACCTGGGTGATGATTTTCCAGTTGACGTCCACCTGCTCCTGCGTGCCGTAGAGCGCGGCGTACACGTTCCAGGCGCCCAGGCCCTTGTCCTTCTTGATGCGGTCAATCACGGCCTGCGGCGTGGCGCCGGAGGCCTGGGTGTAGTCGGCGCGGCGCACGTTGGCGCCGCCGGCCTCCCACAGCGTGCCGGCGATCACGACGGCGTTGGGGATGACCTGCGCGATGCGCAACGGGCGCAGCAACTCCACGATGTCGCCGATGTCCGCCTCGTCGTCGAACTTGATGGCGAAGGGCTTGAACACCGGCGGCTTGGGCATCAGCCAGAAGCCCATCTTCGTGCAGATGCCGTAGTTGCTCTGCGTGAACATGCCGTCCAGCGTCGGACCGTAGCCCCACTTGAAGACCTGCCACGCCTTGTCGCCGGGGATGCTGCCCATGCCGGTGCGCAGCACCTGGCCATCGGCCAGCACCACTTCCATGCCGCACTGCATGAGGAAGTGCTCGCCGTAGGGGGTGTAGCCCACGCCGCGGTCCATGGTGTTGCCCACCGGGCCGGCGATGGCCGAGGGCGCCGGGAACGAGAGCATCAGCGGCAGCTTCTTCTCCTGGATGTAGTCGTAGAGCTGCTGGTAGGTCACACCGGGCTCGACCAGCGCGGTGCACAGGTCCGGGTCGACGTGCAGGATCCGGTTCATGCGCCGCAGGTCCAGCACCACCTGGCCGCGCTCGCCCGGAGCGGCCGAGCCGTAGCCGAAGTTGCGGCCGGTGGAGATGGTCCACACCGGGATGCGGTGCTCGTTGCAAACGCGCACGACACCTTGCACCTCCTCGACGCTGGAGGCCAGCAGCACGGCCGAGGGCGCGTGCTGCTTCTCGTCCACGGCCATCATGACCTTCATGTAGGGCGCCAGGTGCTCGGCCTTGGTGAGCACGTTGTCGGCGCCCAGGATGCGGGTGAACTTGGCGATGGCGGTGTCGAGGTCGCGCTCGGTGCGGCCCTTGGGCAGGGCCACGTACTTGTCAGCCATGGGGTTGTCTCCTCGTGGGCGGTGTTCGGTTCAGATCAAGCAGGCCAGCGCGATGCACGGTGCGCCGGCCGCCGTGGCGGGCGAGGTCGGCAATGGCGCTCCCGACGCCAGGGCCAGGCCCAGCGCACGGGCGTGCGCGGCGCCGGCCAGGGTGGGGGCCAGGCGCTGGGGCTCGAAGGCCAGCAGCCGGGCACCCCGCGCGCGCAGCAACTCCAGCGCGAGGGCCGCGCCGGCGTCGTCCAGCAGTGCGACGACCAGCCGCGGCGTATTCCCGTCCAGACGCGAGGCCAGGTGCGCCAGCGTCACGGCGTCGAGCGCGGGGAGCCGCGCGGTACGTTCGCGCTGGCCACCCGAGGCCTGGGCGGCCTGCGCCACGCCGTCGAGAAAGGCAGCGTCCAGCGCGCCGCCGCCCACCAGGGGCAGTAGCCGGTCCGGCAGGTCCGTGATCGGCGCATTGACCACGTCCGTGGGCGCATCGGCGGCGCGGGCCTGCAGCGTCCAGCCCAGCGGAGCAGCCGCGGCCAGGACCTTCAGCAGCGATCGGCGGTCGGCACTCATGGGCGCGCTCCCGGGGCAGCCGGCGTGGCAGCGAGGTACTCGCCCAGTGCCTGCAGCGTCGGGTCGTCGATGTCGGAGAAGCGGAAGGCCGGCATGGCGTTGCGGCCGCTGCGGGCCAGGGCCACGTAGAAGGCCGCGGGCAGCCCCCGGCCGGTGATCACGGGGCCAATGCCGGTCTCGTGGCAGCGGGCGCAGACCTGTGCGTAGAAGCGCTGGGCGCGCGCCTGGGCTTCAGGCGTGGCAGGGGGCGAGGGCGGCTGGGCGAAGGCGCTGCCGCACAGCAGCAGCCCTGGCAGCAGCAGGCGCGCTCTGCGGAAGGGAGGTCGGTGCATCGGGAGTCTCCAGGTGCTGCACGAAGGCGACCACAGGATCCGGTGCCCCAGGCTTGTCTCCTTCGTGTCGTTGCGGGCCGGTCGTCATCGCCGGCCTCGACACTTGTTTCGCAAGCGCAATGCCAAGCAGGCCTGGAAAGCTCACACGATATGAATCAACGGCTTAGATTCGTTTTGAGAGATTGATTTTGATCAATAAGGGTTTGCTTGATCAATTTTTGATCATCACATTCTTAGCATGGCGGGATGAACCCAAAACCTTCCCGGCTGCGTCTGAGCCAGCTCCGACCCGGTTCGGCACGCACCATCGCCGACCTGGATTCGAGTGCCAGCCCGACGCTGACAGAGCTTTCGGAGACGCTGCGCTTCTCGCCCGGCGACGGGCGCATCTGGATCGAGGACCAGCGCGCGCTGCTGCTGCGCAGCGCGACCTACGGGATGCTGCGGCGTGAACTCGTTGCCAGCGTCGGCCCGGCCCAGGCGCGGTCCCTTTTCACGCGGGTGGGCTACAACGCCGGCGCTCGCGACGCCGGGCTGGTGCGGCGCAACTGGCCGGACAGCAACCCGGCCAATGCCTTCGAGGCCGGCCCGCGCATGCACGCGCTCGAAGGCATGGTGCGGCCACAATCGCTGCGCTTCGAGTTCGACATCGCGCGCGGCGAGTTCTACTCCGAGCACTTGTGGTTCGACTCGGTGGAGGACGACGAACACATTGCCGCGTTCGGCATCGGCAGCGAGAGCGCATGCTGGATGCTCGTCGGCTATGCCAGCGGCTACGCCAGCGCCTTCATGGGCAAGCGCGTGCTCTACCGGGAGGTCGAGTGCCGCTCCCTGGGCCACGAGGCCTGCCGCATCGTTGGCCGCCCGGCCGACCAATGGGACGACGCCGAGGAGGACCTGCGCTACTTCGAGCCCGTGGCCTCGGCGCAGGACGTGCGCCGGCGGCTGCAGGTGGCCACGCGCCCGGTTCTGCCCGAGGCAGTGACCCGGGCCGAGCGCGAGGGCGAGCCCATCGGCATCTCGGCGGCCATCAGCGCCGCGCGCCATCTCATCGAGCGCGTCGCGCCCACGCAGGCCACCGTGCTCTTTACCGGCGCCTCGGGCGTGGGCAAGGAGCTCTTTGCGCGCACGCTGCACCGCATCAGCCCGCGCCACGACCAGCCCTTCATCGCGCTGAACTGCGCAGCCATACCGGACTCGCTGGTCGAGGCTGAGATCTTCGGTGTCGAGCGCGGTGCCTACACCGGCGCCACCGCCTCGCGCCCCGGACGCTTCGAGCGCGCGCAGCGCGGCACGCTGTTTCTCGACGAGATCGCCTCGCTGAGCCTGGCCGCGCAGGGCAAGCTCCTGCGCGCGCTGCAGGAGCGCGTGATCGAGCGCGTGGGCGGCACACGCGAGATCACGGTGGACGTGCGGGTGGTGGCCGCCAGCAACATGGACCTGCGCCAGGAAGTGGCGGCCGGTCGCTTCCGGCAGGACCTGCTGTTCCGGCTCAACGTGTTCCCGATCACGCTGCCGCCGCTCAAGGAGCGGCGCGACGACATCCCGTTGTTGATGGAGGCCTTCCTGCGCCGCTACGGCGCTCAGCATGGGCGGCGCGTGCCCGGCTTCACACCGCAGGCCGTGCGCGCGCTGGTGCAGTACGACTTCCCGGGCAACGTGCGTGAGCTGCAGAACCTGGTGGAGCGTGCCGTCATCCTGGTGGACCCCGACGAGCCCATCGACGTGCACCATCTCTTTCGCAGCGGCGAGATGCCCGGCGTCACGCTTGCGCTCGGCGCCGGCGGGCGGCTGGTGCAAGGAGCGAAGGACACCCCGCCGGCGGATTCGAAGGCGCTTTCGGCTGCGGCACCCGGCACGCCCGCCCAGCAGTACGCGCAGGTGCTGCGCGAGACCCGCTACAACGTGGCCGAAGCTGCGCGCCGGCTGGGCTTGACCCGGCCGCAGCTCGCGTACCGGCTGCGCAAGCTCGGATTGGACAAGTAGCCAGCCGAAATTCAGATGCGCACGCATCTAAATTGACATAAATACGATTGTCCTGCGGCTGGCACTCGCTGACGTGCATCCGGGCAGGTGCATACCGGAGCAGCCTTGCGTCTCAAATTGTGGAACTCGGGGATTTGTGGTCGTGCCACCGAACCCTGCCCGCCTACGCCTGCCGGACAGGAATGTGACTCCTCTGTGAACTTGTGGCCGCTGGCTTGCTGCGCCGCATCAAGCCGCGCCGTGGGCTGTCGATAGCAGCCTGAGCGGCTCGTGTCCCGAACAAGGCATACCGCAACCGGTCGTCGCGGCGGCGTGCCATCCCCGGCTGCACGGGCTCCAGAAGGTCAAAGAATGTCCAAGAAATTTCGTCATGGGAGCCGTGCGGGCAACAAGGCTCCCCATGCGACACCACGTCCCCCCGCAGTGGGCCGACGTCCTGTGACGAACGCCAGGCCTTCGGCGTGCAGCGTCTGCAGCGCGTCATGAGCGGCCTGTCGTGTCGCCACGGGATGCACACGCGCGTCTTGGCGGTGGCGCTGGCCACGCTGGCCCTGTCCTGCGCCGGTTCGCGGGCTGCAGCGAGTACCGACTTGACGGCAGTTGGCCTGGAGGAACTGCTGGCTTTGAAGGTGGTCGGCGCTTCCAAGTACGAGCAGCGCCAATCCGATGTGGCCGCGGCGGTGAGCGTGATCACGCGCGAGGACATCCGCAGCTTCGGCTGGCGCACCCTGGACGAGGCGCTGGCCACGCTGCCGGGCGTGCACACGACCTATGACCGCCAGTACAAGTACCTGGGCACGCGGGGTTTCGGCCTGCCCGGGGACTTCAACACCCGCGTGCTCGTCACCATCAACGGCAACCGCGTCAACGATTCAACCTTTGACGCCGGGCCGATTGGCCGGCAGTTTCCGCTCGACATGGACTTGGTCGAACGCATCGAGTTCATCTCCGGCCCGGGCGGCGCCGTCTACGGCCAGAACGCGATGTTCGGTGTCGTCAACGTCGTCACGCGTACCGGCATGGACATGGACGCCGCGGAGCTCGCCTTGCGCGCACAGCACCCGCAGGGAGCGCGCGAAAGGCGCGTGAGCTTCGGCAAGCGTCTGGACGATGGGCTGGACCTGCTGGCGTCCGTGTCGGCCTTGAACGCACGCGGCCAGGACCATTTCCTCGATTTCGGCGCATCAGGGGTATCGGGCGTCGCCCATGGCATGGACGGCGAGCGTGACCGCGAGCTTTTCTTGCGCCTGTCCCGTGGCGCCTGGTCCGTCGACGTGGTCAGCGGCAATGACCACAAGGATGACCCCACGGCCGTCTACCTGGGCGTCCCGCTGGTGCCTGGGCAGTTCCAGCGCAACCGCTACACGCTGGCCCAGCTGCAGTACCAGGGCGGTCGGCCCGAGGACGCGCTGCAGTTGCATGGCCGGCTTTTCGCCGGGCAGCAAAACTACGTGGGCCACTTCAACTACGACACGACGCTCTACACCCCGTCCATCAACGACTGGCGCGGGGCCGAGTGGCAACTGATCTACAGCGGCTGGGAGACGCACCGGTTGATGCTGGGCGTGGAGATCCAGGACAACTGGCGGATCGATCAGGCCATCACCGCCCCTGCCAAGCCCGCCGACGATGTCACGATCCACAGTCCGGGCTGGCGAGCCGGTGTCTACTTGCAGGACGAATGGCGCCTGGCTGATGCGCTGCGCGCCACACTGGGCCTGCGCGTGGATCGCAACAATGCCACCGGTACCCAGGCCAGCCCGCGGCTGGGGCTGATCTGGCAGGCCTCTGCGGTGACCACGCTCAAGGCGCTGTACGGCCGGGCGCACAGGGCACCCAATGCCTTCGAGCGCGACTACAGCGATGGCGTGGCACAAGTGGGCAATCCTGCCCTCCGAGGCGAAAGCATCGACACGCTGGAGATCATGGCCGATCACCGCGTCAGCAACGATCTGCTGCTGCGCGGTTCGGCATACCAATGGCGGATGGCCGATCTCGTCATCCTGGGGCTCGATCCGGCCAGCGGGTTGGCGCAATACCAGTCGGGCAAGCGGCTCCAGGCCAAGGGACTGGAGCTCTCGGCCGACCAGGTCTGGTCCTGGGGAGGCCGGCTGCGCGGCAGTGTCTCGATGCAGGAGGTACGAGACGCCGGCGGCGCCCGGATCGTGAATTCCCCACCGCTGTTGGGCAAGCTCAACTTTTCGGCGCCCCTGCCCCTGGCCGGCCTGCGCCTGGGTTGGGAACTGCAGTTCGACGGCTCCCGGCGCACGCTCGCCGGCCATGAGACCGGCGGCTACGCGGTATCGAATCTGCACCTGAGCACGGCACGCCTGTTCCCGGGCCTGGAGCTTGGCCTGGCCATGCGCAACTTGTTCGACAAGCGCTATGAGCACCCGGCGGCCGACATCAACTGGCAAGACTCGCTGGCGCAGGACGGGCGCAGCCTGCGTGTTGAAGCGCGCTACAGGTTCTGACGAAGCCGGGGACTTCCATGCCGAACGCAAGAAAACTTCGAAGGGCCCGAGAACAGCGCCAAGCCCTGTACTGCGCTTTGCTGGCCGCGGGCCTGGCCGCCTCCGGCATGGCCGACGCGTGCACGCTCGATGCCCTGCTGCGCCTGCCCCTGGAACAACTGCTGGAACTGAAGGTCGGGCAACGCGGATGCAGTCCCGGCCAATCCACTGCAGACCTGCCAAAGCCGCAAAGCGTGCCGAGGGGCCGGCCATGAAGGCCGTTGTCCGTTGGCCTGGCCTGTGGCCGCAGCTCCTGCTGGCACTGGCTGCCGTGACTCTGGCGCTCGCGGCCCATGGCGAGGGGCTGCCCGAGTACCGGCTCAAGGCCGCCTTCCTCTACAACTTCGCCGCCTACACCGAGTGGCCGGCGGAGGCCGGCGCCACGCTCAACGTGTGCATTTACGGCGCAGACCCTTTTGGCGCCGAGGCCGACAGCCTGAACGGCAAGAAGGCCGCAGCGCGTACCCTGGTCGTGCACCGCAAGACGCAGGCCGAGGCGCTCAAGGGCTGTCAGATCGTTTTCATCGCCAACGCCGGCAGCGAGCCGGTGCGGCACGTGCTCGACGTGTTGCGCGGGTTGCCGGTGCTGACGGTGGCCGACACGCCGCGGGCCCTGCAGCACGGCGTCGCGCTCAACATGAACCTCACGCAGGAGCGCGTCACCTTCGAGGCCAACCTGCGGGCCGCGCGCGAGGCGCGACTGGAGCTCAGCTCCCGGCTGCTGCGCTTGGCCACGGGGGTACAACAGTGAGCTCGCTGGACACCGCCGTGCGCGGCAGCACGCTGGCGCAGCGGCTGCGCCGCGTCAACCGCATCACGCTGGGCGCGGCCACGGCCATCGTGGCCCTGGCCATCACCCTCAGCAGCGCCGTGCTGGGCCTGCTCTCCGTGATGGACACCAGCCGCCTGCAAGCCAAGATGCTGGCCGAGAGCGCGGCTGCAGCGCTGATGTTTCAGGACCGGAAGGCGGCTGCGGAGCTGTTGCAGCCACTGCGCAACATGCCCCAGGTGCTCGATGCGGCCGTGTACTCGGTCGGGCCAGCCGCGTTCGCGCGCTATGAGGCAGAAGAACAGGCGTCACCGGCGTTGCCGCTGACGGGCCAAGCCGAGGATCACGAGTTCGGCCTGACGCGGCTGCGGGTCGCGCAGCCGGTGCAGTTCGAAGGCCAGCACCGCGGCAGCGTGGAGCTGACGCTGACGCTGGTGCCGCTGTACCAGCAACTCCTGTGGCAGCTGGCGGCGACCCTGGGTGCCACGGCCCTTGCCCTGGCCATCAGCCGGCTGCTGCTCACGCGACTCAACGCCTCCGTGCTCGACCCCATTGCCGAGCTCGATGCCCTGACGCAGCACGTGTCGGTCCACGCCGACTACACGCTGCGCGCGCACAGCAGCGACATCGTCGAGCTCGCCTCGTTGGCGCACGGTTTCAACGCCATGCTGGATCAGATCCAGCAGCGCGACGCCAGCCTCGAGGCGCACCGCGATCACCTGGAAGAGGAAGTGAACCGGCGCACGGCGGAGCTGGTGCAGGCCAGGGATGCAGCCGAAGCGGCCAACCTCGCCAAGAGCGAATTCCTTGCCACCATGAGCCACGAGATCCGTACCCCGATGAACGGCGTGCTGGGCATGAACCAACTGCTGCTGGACACGGCGCTCGACGTGCAGCAGCGCCAATGGGCCGAGTCGGTGCAAGCGTCCGGACAGCACCTGCTGGGCGTGCTCAACGACATCCTGGACTTCTCCAAGATCGAGGCCGGCCATCTGGAGCTGGAGGATGCGGCCTTCAGCGTGGTGGAGGTTGTGGAGGAGGCGATCGCGATGTTCGCGCAGCAGGCGCAAGCCAAGGGGCTGGAGCTGGCGATGCAGGTTTTGCCGCACGACGCCCAGCCCAGCGTGCGCGGCGACCCGTTCCGCCTGCGCCAGGTGGTGGCCAACCTGGTGGGCAACGCCATCAAGTTCACCGAGTCCGGTGAAGTGCTGGTGCGCGTATTCGCGCTGGAACAGCACGAGGGCCGTGCGCCGCTGCGCATCAGCATCCACGACACCGGCATCGGCATCGCACCCGAGGCGCGCACGCGGATCTTCGAGCACTTCTCCCAGGCCGATGGATCGACGACGCGTCAGTACGGCGGCACCGGACTGGGCCTGGCCATCTGCCAGCGGCTGGTGCACCTCATGGGCGGCCGCATCGGGGTACAGAGCGTGCCCGGCGTGGGATCGACCTTCAGCGTCGAGTTGCAGCTGCCGGTGGCCGCCAACGTCACGGCGCTGCCGCTGGACGCCACCCTGCTAGAAGGCACCCGCACGCTGGTGGTGGACGACAACCAGACCAACCGCGACATCCTGTTGCACCAGCTGCAGGGCTGGCACATGGCGGTACGCTGCGTCGAGGACGGCGCACAGGCCCTGGCCTTGATGCGGGAAGCCGCGCGCACGGGCCGGCCCTTCGACCTCGCCATCCTGGACAGGCACATGCCCGGCATGGACGGGTGGGAGCTGGCGCGGACGATCCAGGCTGAACCGGCACTGGCAGGCACCCGGCTGGTGATGCTGAGCTCGACCTATGCCAACACCGACGAGCGCACGCGCGCCGGACTGTGCCGCAGCCTGAACAAGCCGATACGCCGCGCCGACCTGCATCGAGCCCTCGTCGGTGTCCTGACAGGCCTGCACGACGAGATGCCGACCGCCGCCGAAACTCCGCCGGCTCAACCCGGCACGCTGCAAGGGAAGGTGCTGCTGGTGGAGGACAACCCGGTCAACCAAGGCGTCGCCAAGGTCATGCTGGAGCGGCTCGGCCTGCACTGGACGCTGGCCCAAGACGGCGCCGAGGCCGTGAAACTGGTACGCGGCACGGACTTCAATCTGGTGCTGATGGACTGCCAGATGCCGGTCATGGACGGGTATCAGGCCACAGCGGCCATCCGGCAGTTGCGCGCAGACCGCAGTTCGGCACTGCCCATCATCGCCGTGACGGCCAATGCGCTGCGCGGCGACGAACAGGCCTGCCTGGACGCCGGCATGAACGGCTTTCTGGCCAAGCCCTACACCCTTGCACAGCTGCATGCGGCTCTGGCGGCTTGGTTGCCGCCCGGTCCATCCATCGCAGCGGGCCCTATGAACCCGGCGGGCCTGTGGCCGGCGCAGCCAGCACCGGCGCCGCCCCGCCCGTTGTCGAGCATCAACTCCAAGACCATCGCCATGCTGCGTGACATGGACGAGCACGGCAGCATGGGGTTGCTGTCGCAACTGCTGGCCTCATTCGAGGCCGGCACGCAAGACAGCCGGCAGCGCCTGGGCGCGGCGCTCCAAGTAGGCAACGCCAAGGCACTGCGGCAACTCGCGCACGCCATGAAATCCGCCGCGGCGAACTTGGGTGCCGATGCGCTGGCGGCCTGCTACCGCGAGATCGAGCAGCACGCTCGTGAGGAGCGAATCGAGAGCTTGCGCCCGCTGCTGGAATCGGCCCACACCGAACAGCAGCGGGCGCTGTCCGCGCTCCATGCCATCGTTGCGGAGGAAGGCGCGACATGAGCAATTCCAGAAAGTCCATCCTGGTCGCCGATGACGATGCCGGCGCGCGCCTGGTGATGCAGGCAGCGCTGCGCAAAGCAGGCTACGAGGTGAGGCTGGCCACCGGCGGCCGCGAGGCCCTGCTGCTCTTTGGCACCAGCCCCTGCGACATGGTCATGCTCGACGTCGACATGCCGGACCTCGACGGCTACGCGGTATGTGCTGAGCTGCGGGCCCGCGCAGGAGAGCTGTTGCCCATCGTCATGGTCACCGGCATGGACGACGTGGCCTCGGTGGAGGCGGCGTACGAATGCGGCGCCACCGACTTCATCGTCAAGCCGGTCAACTGGGCACTGATCGGCCATCGCGTGCGCTACCTGTTCCGCAGCCACCAGGCCATGCTGGACGTCCATGCCGCCCAGGCACGCCACGCCGCACTGCTCAACGCCATTCCCGACCTGCTGTTCGAACTCGACCTGGACGGCCGCTATCTCGACTACCGGGTGCCGCGCCCGGAACTGCTGGCCCAGCCCGCCGAGACGCTGCTGGGCCGCACGGTGAGCGAGGTGCTCCCGCCGGCAGCAGCCACGGCCTGCATGGCGGCCTTGCACACGGCCCACGAAAAGGACGCTTCGAGCGGCACACAGTTCGAACTGGAGTTGCCGGTCGGGAACACGTGGTTCGAGCTGTCCGTGGCACGCAAGACCGTTCCCGCTGGCGAGCGCCCGCGGTTCATCGTCCTGTCGCGCGACATCACGGAGCGCAAAGTGGCCGAGTCCCGTATCGCCCGGCTCGCCTACTTCGACGTCCTCACGGGGTTGCCGAACCGGAGCTCATTTCTGGAGTGCTTGGAACACGCGGTCCGTCGCGCCAGGGCACACGGACGCCAGCTTGCCGTGCTGTTCATGGACTTGGACGGGTTCAAGAACATCAACGACACCCTGGGCCATGACGTCGGCGACCAGGTACTGGTGGCGACCGCACAGCGGCTGCGAGACAGCGTGCGCGCTCGCGACCTTGTGTCGCGCCTGCAGCCCGCCAAGACCGAGCCCATGCCGGACATCACGCTGGCACGCCTGGGCGGGGACGAGTTCACCGCGGTGGCTTGTGACATCAGCCATGCCCAGGAAGCCATCGCCATCGCGCAGCGCATTGTCCATTCCCTGCGGGCGCCCTTGGTGCTGGATGGCCGCGAGCTCAACCTGACCACCAGCATCGGTATAGCCTGTTATCCCAGCGATGGCCACGATGCGGCCACGCTGCTCAAGCATGCCGACACGGCCATGTACCAAGCCAAGCGTGCGGGCCGCAACGGCGTCAGCGTCTACAGCGCCGGCCTTACCGACCAGCTGTTGCGGCACATGGAGCTCGAGGTCAGCCTGCGCGCCGCGCTGCCACGCCAGGAGTTCCACCTCGTCTACCAGCCGCAGGTCGAAGCTGCCACTGGACGGATCTGCTCGGTCGAAGCACTGCTGCGCTGGCACCATCCGACGCGTGGCCTTGTGCCGCCGACGGAGTTCATCCCGCTGGCCGAGGAAAGTGATCTGATCGACCACATCGGTCAGTGGGTGCTGCGCACGGCCTGCGTGCAGGCGGCCATTTGGAGCCGCGACGGCCGGCCCGTGCGGGTGACGGTCAACCTGTCGCCGCGTCAGTTCCGCCAGCCCGGACTGGCGCGGATGATCCTGGCCGTGCTCGACCAGACAGGCTTGGCGCCGCAGCTGCTGGAGGTGGAAATCACGGAAGGGGCCGTCATGGAGAGCACCGAGGCGGCACGACAGACGCTGCAGGAGTTGCAGCAGCACGGTGTGGGCATCGCGCTGGACGACTTTGGTACGGGCTATTCCTCGCTGGCCTATCTCACCCGCATGCCTATCCACAACCTCAAGATCGACCGCTGCTTCGTCAACGGACTGATGGACGGCGGCGAGAACGAGGCCATCGTGCGCGCGGTGCTGGCCATGGCACACAGCCTTGGCTTGCGCGTGACGGCCGAAGGTGTGGAAACCCTGGATCAGGCCCGTACCCTTGCAGCGCTGGCTTGCGACCTGCTGCAGGGCTACTACTTCAGCCGCCCGGTAGCCGCTGCGCACGTGCCCTCGCTGCTGGATCGCCATTGGGCGCTGGACGGCTGACTGACCCGGCCCTTCCAACGCGTATTGCGCTACGGCCGCTCGTGCGGATACCAACGCATGCAGTTCAGCATGTCAGTTTCGTTGGGCGCCGCGCAGCGGACATCCAGCAACGCGTCGGCGCCCTGCCCGCTCCAGCGCGGGGACGCCTTGTTCGCAAGCGGTCGCCCTGCGGCGTCCTTCACCGCGGCGTTGCCACGGTTGGGCCGGTGTTCCTTGCAGTACCAGCCGTCGTGTTAGGGCGTTTCCCGCGCGACGGCATAGAAGCGCAGCAGCCAGGAGCGCACCGCGGGTGCCTGCCACTGCCCGGCGTCCAGCCGCGAGCGCAGCAGCGGCGTGAGCTGCACGCCACGGGCCACCAAATCCTCGCGCAGGCGCTGCAGCCACCTGAACTGCTCCTCGCGCGCGAGCGCGGCAAAGGACTGCTCCGCCTCGGCCAGCTTTTCCTGCTCAAGCGTCGCCGCGGGCGGCGCCACCGGCGCGGCACCGTGGGCGGCAGCCAGCACCGTCAAAGCCGGCATGGGGGCGCGCGCCGATGAAAGCGGCTGTTTTTCGGCCACGCCGCCCAGAATCCACTTCAGGTGCGCCAGCCGGTTGACGATGGGCGTCCTGGCCGACGCGAGGTGCTGCGCCAGGGTGTCCAGGGCACGCGCCACGGCCTCGCCGCCATAGCGCTCGGCCAGGGCATCGAAGTCATGCTCACGAATTTCCAGCGCAAGCGCCCTGCCCTGCACCGTCGCGTCCACCGGCTGCGTGGACTGCAACGCGGTGGCGAGCTGGTCCTTGCGCCGTACAAGAAACTGCACCTCGCCCGTGAACTTGCCGTTCTTGCGGTGCTCGATGAGCTCGACCTCGATCTCGGACAGCTCGTTGATGCCGCGTACGGCAGGCGCCACGAATTCGTTCTTGAATTTGCGCCACTCGCGCAGCTTGGACTGGTCGGTACCGCGCAGCACGGGCAACCACCAGGTCCAGTCCTGGCGCATGGTCCGGCCGACAGCCTGGTAGCGGGCGCAGATCTCGTACAGGGCCACGGTGCAGTAAGTGCCCAGCCGCGCGACGGTTTCAAGGTTGATCTGCGCCCAACGGTCGGGGTCGAGCATCTGGCGCTTGATCGCCGGCGGGTACCACCAGCGCACCCAGTTCTCGCGGCCCACCTTGTAAAAATCCGCCTGGGACAGCAGCGTGAACACCTGCTCGCGCTCCGCCTCGCCGGGCATGACGTCGCCGGGCGAGAGCTGGCGCCACTCGATGATGGTGGTCATCATCTCCTTGAGATAGCGCTTGGCAGACGCCGTCGCGGAACTGTCCGTGCCGGACTGTTGGAGGATGGCATGCAGCGGCGCCGCGTAGCCCTCCTCCCGCGTGTCGCCTGCAGACTGCGCCAAGCGGCCCATCACGTTGTAGACCTTGCGCGCGGTGACGGTGAGCGACCGGTTCACCGGCACGATGGCCAGCGCCGACACCGGCTTGTTGAAAGTGGCGCCCGCTTCTCGTGACGGCGTTGGCGGGTTGCGGCTGGGCATGGCGCATCAGTATATGTCCACGCTTCGTTGGACAACGAACGCGCTTCATCACGGCCCCCGCTGCATAGCTTGGACTGAAAACCCCGGACATCCATACGGTGCCCAACGGGCCTTTGCACTGAAAACGGCGGACAGTGAACTGCCGTGGAAGACCTTTCCAAACTGAAAAAGCCGGACACAGCAGCTTCAGCCCAGGCACCAATTTCTCTAAAGAGAGTTATCCACAGGCTTTGCACGCTGCCGCCTTGATGGATGGAAATAGACGGACAGGCTGACTGAATCGACCGGACGTGTGACGAGAAAAGGACGGACGCCCTGCCTGAAAAAGCAGGACAGGCGTCAAACATAAGTCATTGATTTTATTCAATAAAAACCACTTATGCACAGCCGTAAAAGTATTAAAGAAATTAAAGATTTCTTGAAGCAATGCCGTGATGAGTCATGGGTTTCAAGACCCGGATGTCCGTCGTTTTGCACCATCTAGACGCAGAAATTCAGCGATGCTGCGATTTCTGCATCTGAGTCTAGAATTCCGCAGCATGCGCTGCAACGGCGCTGAAGGAGAAGAAATTTGGAAACCACCCAGCGTGTTGCTGCGGAAGAAATCACCTTGCCGTCCATTCTGGAACAAGCTGAGCGCGTCAAGGACGTCGTGGCGTATGCGCGTGAGACCATGCTGGCGCCCACGCAACGCAAGAAGCCGCCGGTGTTCTCGACGGCCAAGCTCATGGAATTGACCGGGCTGGAAAAGCCGCAGGTGGATTACCGGTTGCGGCGCGGCGAACTGCCCAGCGGCAAGCTCACGCCCAGCGGCGCCCGCCGCGAGTTCTCTTTGGCGGAGGCACGTGTCTGGGCTCGGGAGACGCGGCGCAACGAGCTGCGTCCCGCCGGCGCGACGGCCTTGACCATCGCCATCGGCAACTTCAAGGGCGGCGTCAGTAAAACGACGACGGCCGCAACGCTGGCGCAAGGGCTGAGCATGCTGGGTCACAGCGTGCTGCTGATTGATTGCGATCCGCAAGGCAGTCTCACGACGCTCATGGGCATCCTGCCGGATTCAGAGGTGGAGCTCGACGACACCGTGATGCCGTTGTTTTCCGGCAAGCAGCTCGACATCACTTACGCCGTGCGCAGCACCTATTGGGACGGCATCGACTTGGTGGCTGCTGCGCCGGTTCTTTTCGGTGCCGAGTTCGCACTGCCTGCCCGGCAGACCCAGGAGCCCGGCTTTGAATTCTGGAGCGTGCTGGACTACGGCCTGGACGCCGTGCGTGAGAAGTACGATTTCATCATCATCGACACGCCCCCTGCCCTGTCATACACGACCATCAACGCATTGATGGCGGCCAACGGCATCATCATGCCCTTGCCGCCCAACCCGCTGGACTTCGCGTCGTCGGCGCAGTTCTGGGATCTTTTCGGGGATCTGACCAACCAGCTCATCACGCAGCGCGGCGGCACCAAGACGTTTGCTTTCGTGGACGTGCTGCCGACCAAGGTGGAGTCGGCGGATCAGACCAGCTTGCTGGTCAAGAAATGGATGGCGTCGGCTTACGGCGACAAGCTCGTGAGCGTCGAGATCCCGAAGACGGCCGCGGCCAATGCGTCGAGTGCCGAGTTCGGCACGGTTTATGACCAAGTGGAAAGCGGTTCGGCCCGCACCTTCAAGCGTGCCACGGACGCCTATGACCGACTGGTGGAGCTGATCGAGGACCAGGCTCAGATGTTCTGGAACAAGCAAGTTGGTCAAGCCGGAGGCGTGTGATGGCAACGAAAAAGAAAGGCCATGACGTCGATTGGAGCAACGTGCCCCGTCGCGTGCCCGCACCGGCCGCCGCCGTCGCGGAGCCCGTGTCGCCGCAGGAGGCCGAGCCTGCCGCCGCAGCGGCGTCTGTGCCGGTGCTGGTTGCACCTGCGATATCGCCCGCGGCTGCCAAGCCCAGGACCGGTCCCGGCTACAACGCCCTGCAGATATTCACGGGCAATGCGCTGCAGGAACGCATCACGGAGCTCGAAGCGGAGTTGCAGCGCGCAAGCGCCGAGCGCGGATCGATCCTGCTTGCTGCGGACAGCATCGTGCCCAGCCGGTGGGCCAACCGCCACGAGTCGTCATACGCCGGCAAGGCGTTTGAAGAGCTCAAGTCCGAGATCAAGGACGCCAGGGGCAACGTCCAGCCCATCATGGTCCGGCCGCTTTCCGATGGCTCCAAGGGCACCGCGAAGTACGAGGTGGTTTTCGGACACCGGCGCCACCGGGCCTGTCTTGAGCTGGAGCTGCCGGTTCAGGCCGTCGTCAAGGATGTCAGCGAACGCGAGCTGTTCGGGTTCATGGAGCGGGAAAACCGTGTACGCCGGAACCTCTCCGCTTATGAGCAAGGCGTGATGTACCGCCGTGCGCTGGATGAGGGTCTGTTTCCCTCCTTGCGGCAGCTTGCCGCCCACGTCGGTCGCGATCACAGCGACATTTCCAAGGCCATGCGGATTGCGACATTGCCGCAGGAAATCGTTGGCGCCTTTGCTTCTCCCAATGACATTCAGTTCCGCTGGGCAGCCTTGTTGACTGAAGCGTTGGACCGGGACCGTGAGGCAGTGCTGCGTGTCGCTGCCGACCCGCTGTTGAAGGATCTGCCTTCCAAGCGCATTTTTGAAGCCTTGATAGGCAAGGGTGGGGGACGGTCCCCCGCTTTGATTGCAGACACGCGGCAGGCAGACCGCGCGGATTCAGGGGACGGGCTGACGCAGAGTTTTGATCTCGGCAAGGGGCGCACGCTTGCTGTACGCAGCGAAGGAACTCGCATGGTTCTGGAACTTGATGCCGCGTTGGTTCCACCAGCCAAGTGGGCCGAGCTGGCCGCCGGGCTGCGAAAGCTGTTGCGGTGAGAGACACGGCCGGGGTCATCCGGCATGGATGGCTTGGTCGGCAAGGTCAACCCCATTGAGAAGCGTCAGACGATGGCGCCAAGAATCGAAGTGTGGACACCCCGCCCCTTGAGCCTCTGCCATGTGCCGACTGGTGGGGGACGGTCCCCCGGCTGAACGAGTTCTGGTGTGCTTCTGAGGATTCGCGCAATTCCTGAGGGCTTGTGATTCGCCGTGGGGGACCGTCCCCCACGTTTGCCCATAGGCTGCACAAGCGATGTCGTTCCGAGTGTTTGAACTGGAAGACTGCCCAGTCGGATTTGTCCGGTCCAGGCGGCGGCTTTGCTCGGTCCAAGCATGTATGCGCTCGACAACCCAGCGCATGGGCAAGGTCCGAAGCTTTTGGAACGACGTCGCCGGGCTGGGCGCTGCGTGCGTTGTGGAAGACATATGCAATGCCATTGCCCGGGCGTCGAACCGCCTGCACATCAAGCCCATAAGTGGCCTGCAGGGCACGGCCACCGGCGGGGTGCTCGAACAAATCAGCCACGAGCGCCCACTCCGCGTCGGTGTGGCAGCAGCTGTAGTCCTGCCCGGTGTGCTCACGAGGGTGCAGCTGCGTGTATCCGAAGCGCTTGGGCGAGCTTCTGGAGGACCCGCAAGAGACGGCGCTCCGAGTCGTTTTGATCCTGACGATGCTGGCCCCGTACAGGGCTCGATGCACGGCCATGCTGCAAACCTTCACGCCGCAGCGCCCTTCAAGCACCCGCGCCACCGCTTCAAGCGTCGCGCCAGGGTGCTCGGTCACGATCTCATGCAGCGCCAGCACGAGTCCTTCGTTCAGTAAGCGGCGGCGGCTCCCCAATATCCGCAGCTCCTGCCCGGGATTCCTTCTTGGCAGCGCACATACTGGCTTCCTACGACCAAGACCTGTAGGTCGCAGCAATCGGTGCGCCGGTTGTCTGTCTGCACCCTTTAAGAAATCACGCCTGCTCGCAAGCACGAGCGCTCGCAGGTCAAGGAGCTGTGTCAGGCCGCGTAAGAAGCTTCGGGCAAGGCGATGAAATCAGCTTGGGCGGATCGGGGCTGCACGGCCACCAGTCCAACCGAGACGCCAAAATTTCAAGGATTGAGCTGCGCTTGGCCAAGCTGGCTTGAGCCCGCAACGTTTTCGCGCTGCCATGCATTTCCTGCTATTCGCGACCCTCATGCGGCTCAAAGCCGACGTCGCGAAGGGCAGGTGGGCGCTGGAAGGCAGTCCATGGGCCGGTGAACCGCAGACGGGCCGCCTTGGCAGGATCGTTTGCCGCCCTAAGTGCCGGTCGAGTTTCACATTACCAACCCGCCGCAGTTGCAAAGTCAATTTGCAATGATTTTTTGTAGAAAAGATTATGGGCAATTATCTGGAGTGCCCGATGACCGCCTGAAAGGGTCAATTCGCATTGAAGCCGACTTTCAGCTTTGTCTTTTGCTGCCCATGGTCCTTGACGCTACAGCACGCCCTGGAGGCTCCAGAACCGGTGGTCCGGCAGGCGTAGCATCTGCCCGCGCATGCAAATTGCCTCGTGGAACGGCTGCCATGAATGACCAAGAAAATACCCAACGCGCTTCTACCGGCGTACCCGGCCTAGACGACGTGCTGCATGGCGGCCTGATCGAACACCGGCTCTATCTCATTGATGGCAACCCGGGCGCGGGCAAGACGACGCTGGCGCTGCAATTTTTGCGTGAAGGCGTGCGCCGGGGTGAGCGCTGCGTCTACATCACGCTGTCCGAAACCCGGGAAGAGCTGGTGGCAGGCGCCGCCTCCCACGGAATTGACCTCGACGGTGTCGAGATCGAGGAACTCGTCGGCCGTGGGGGCGAACTCGATGGCGATGACGAAGTCACGATGTACCACCCGTCGGAGGTGGAGCTCACTGAAACGACGCGCCAAGTGCTGCGGGCCGTGCAACGCGTTAACCCCAGCCGCATGGTGTTCGACTCCCTGTCGGAGCTGCGGCTGCTGGCGCAGAGCTCGCTGCGCTACCGGCGCCAGATCCTGGCGCTCAAGCAGTTCTTCGCCGCACGCCGCTGCACGGTGCTGCTGCTGGACGACCGCACGTCGGAAGGGCCGGACCTGCAGCTTCAGAGCATTGCCCACGGCGTGATCGCACTGGACCAGCGCACACCGCCTTATGGGCAGGCGCAGCGGCAACTGCGCGTGGTGAAGTTTCGCGGCAGCGACTTTCGCAGCGGGCACCACGACATGGCCATCCGCCGTGGCGGTCTGCAGGTGTTCGCGCGGTTGGCAGCAGCCGACCATGGCAGCGTCTTCAACCGCGACACCGTGCCCAGCGGCGTGGAGGCGCTCGACGCGTTGCTGGGCGGAGGCATTGATCGGGGTACGACGACGCTGCTGATCGGGCCGCCGGGCAGCGGCAAGTCCACCGTGTCGCTGCAGTACGCGCAAGCTGCAAGCACACGCGGTGCACACGCGGCAGTTTTCACCTTTGACGAGTCGCGCGCCATTCTTTTGTCCCGCTGCGCGGGGCTGGGCATGCCGCTGGTGGAGGGCAGGGGGGCTGGCCAGGTCCACGTGCGCCAGATCGATCCCGCAGAGATCGCGCCGGGCGAGTTCGCCGCGCTCGTGCGCGAGGCGGTGGAAGCCTTTGAAGCCCGTGTCATCGTGATTGACAGCCTCAACGGCTACCTCAATGCCATGCCCGACGGGCGCTTTCTCACGGCGCAGCTGCACGAGCTGCTGAGTTATCTCAACAACCATGGCGTGGCCACCTTCCTGGTGGCGGCGCAGAGCGGCCTGCTTGGGCCGAACATGCACGCGCCTGTGGATGCCAGCTACCTGGCCGACACCGTCATCGTGATGCGCATGTTCGAGCATGAAGGCCGCGTGAAGAAAGCCATTTCCGTGCTCAAGAAGCGCAGCGGCAGCCACGAGGAGACGATCCGGCAGATATGGTTTGACGGCGCTGGCGTGCACTTGGGCGCACCGCTGGCGCGGCTGCGTGGTGTCCTGGCCGGGGTGCCCGTGGAAGACGGCCTGCGTACTGGCGGCCCGGCCGATGTCGTGGCGTGACTGGAACGCGATGCCTGCCGAGCCGTCCTCATGAAGTTGCCTGGACAACGCGTTCTGGTGCTGCCGCCCACGCGCCGCGACGGCGAGGTCACGCTGGCCTTGCTGGCGCAGGATGGTCTCAATGGCATGGTGTGCGCCACACCGGCCCTGCTGTGCGAGCAGATGGCGCAAGACGTGGGCGTGGTCATGCTCACCGAAGCCGCACTGTGCGATTCGGCCATTGAAGCCTTCGTGGCCGCGCTGGCGCTGCAGCCGCCCTGGTCGGACGTGCCGGTCGTCGTTCTGGCGCGCGATCGACAGCTTCCCTCCATAGTGGCGAAGGTGCTGGAGCGGCTGGGTAACGTGACGCTGCTGGACCGCCCCGTGTCAGCCCGCTCCATGCTCAGCGCCGTCCGCTCCGCGCTGCGTGCGCGGGAGCGCCAGTACCAGATCCGCGATCACCTGCTCCTGCAGGAGCGCGTGGAAGCCGCGTTGCGCGAAAGCGACCAGCGCAAGGACGACTTTCTGGCCACGCTGGCGCACGAGCTGCGCAACCCGCTGGCGCCGCTGCGCACGGGCCTGACGGTGCTTGGCGCCATACCGTCGCCGGACAGCCGAGTACCGGGCGTGCTGGGCATGATGGAGCGGCAGATGGGGCTGATGGTGCGCCTCATCGACGACCTGCTGGACGTGGCGCGCATCTCGCGCGGCAAGATCGAACTGGTGCGCAAGGCCCTGGATCTTCGCGAGGTCGTGGATGCCGCCTTGGAAGGTTGTGCGCCGATGATCCGGGCCGCGCGCCATGAGGTCGAGATCAAGCTGGCAGCCCAGCCGATCTGGGTCGAAGCCGACCGTGCCCGGCTCGTGCAGGTGCTGGGCAACCTCATCGGCAACGCCGCCAAGTACACGCCCGATGCCGGGCGCATCACGGTGGAACTGCGCTCGCGCGATGGCAAGGCCGAGCTGAGCGTGAGCGACACCGGCGTGGGCATCGCGCCGGAGATGCTTTCCCGGGTGTTCGACATGTACCTGCAGCTCCAGGACGGTGCCTCGCGTGCGCAGGGCGGCCTGGGCCTGGGCTTGTGGCTGGTGCGCCGGCTCGTCGAGATGCACGAGGGCACGGTGACCGCCCACAGTCCCGGCCTGGATGCAGGCAGCACCTTCGTGATGGCGCTGCCGCTGCTCCCCGTGCCTGCGCCCTGGGCGCCGGGCGCGCGGGATGCGGATGCGCCAAAGCCTGCCGGGGCGCTGCGCGTGCTCGTCATTGACGACAACACCGACGCCGCGGACACGCTGTGCATGTGCCTGCAGGCCATGGGTCACGACGCATGCTCCAGGTACAGCGGTGGTACAGGCTTGCAGGCCGCGCACGCGATGCAGCCCGATGTCGTCTTCTGCGATATCGGGCTGCCCGACATGAACGGACTTGATGTGGCCGCGCGGCTGCGCCGGGACCCGGTGCACCACGATGTCACGCTGGTGGCACTCACCGGCTGGGGCACGGCGCAGGACCGGCAGCTTTCCAGCAGTGCCGGCTTCGACGCCCATCTGACCAAGCCGGCTTCCATGGAAGACATCGGCCGGGTGCTGCGCCTGCGACCGTAATAGCCCGGCTCCGGTGCAATGAAACATTTTCCGGACTTGCTGCGCACGGCCCGGGGCACGGATGCCGCCACCGGCCCAGCGCTACCATGGTCGGGTTTTCGCTGATGTTCCATGGCACAGATTCATCCGCAGGGTAGGCCCTCAGAAAGCACGGGAAACCTGCTGCTGCTTTTCAGAAGGCGTGCCTTTGGAAGCCTTGCTGTGTTCACGCTGGGTTCAGCGCTGCTGTTGAGCGTTGCTCTTGCCTTCATTCGACGCGAAACGGTGGCAAGCAGCGAGCGCTACGTGCTGTCCCTGTCTCAGCTCGTGGCCGAGCAAACATCGCGTTCCTTGCAGTCTGTGTCGCAGGCGCTTGAACTGGCCCAGTCGCAGTTGCAGGAACTTGAAGCGGCCAATCGTCTTGACGAATCAACGGCCCGCACGCGCTTGCGTCAGCGATTGCAGGAACTGCCCTTTGTGCGGGCCATCTGGTTCATGGACGCCCAAGGCGCTATCCGTTTTGACTCCGATGAGGGAAACATCGGGGTCAGCCTTGTGGATCGAGACTACTTCAACGTCCACCTCCGCTCGGACCTTGAGTTTTATGTGGGTCTGCCGGTCAAGAGCCGCTCCGTCGGTACATGGTTGGTGAGTGCATCCCGGCCTTGGCGGGACCGCCAAGGCCGATTGAATGGTGTGCTTGCCGCGGCGATCGAGCCACCATATTTCGATCAGCTGTGGCAGACCGTCTCGGTGGGCGACGGGGGCTCCATATCGCTTTTCAAGCGAGATGGAATCCTCATGATGCGAAGCCCTTTTCCTGGTGACGTGCTGGGGGAAAACTACAGCGATTCTCTTGGATTCATGAGCCGCTTGGGAAGCAGCGCTACCGGAACCTATGTGGCCACCAGTCCTCTGGATCATCAGGAGCGACTTGTTGCATACCGCGCGCTGGAAAATTTCCCGGAGTTTGTGGTCGTCACCGGGATGGAAATGAGCGTCTTGCTCCAGCCCTGGTACCGCGTTGCTGCCTTTTCCATCACGATGTGGCTTTTGACGATCACCGCTGCCGTCACTTTGACGCTGCTGTGGTTGAGAGAGTTGGATAAACGCCGGCGCATGGAAGACCGCACCGAGCAAGCAAGACGGATGGAGTCCATTGGAACCCTGGCCGGCGGCGTTGCGCACGATTTCAACAACGTGCTTGCGGCCATGCTGGGGCACCTGCAGTTGGCCCGCCAAGAAATTCCTGCCAGCAGCGCGGCACATGCTTCCTTGCGGCTCGTCGAAGAAAGCGGTGAGCGGGCAAGATTGATCGTGCAGCAGATACTGGCCTTCAGCAGGGGCGTGCCGCAGCATTTGAAGCGAACAAGCTTGCTGGATATTGTCAGAGAATCTTTGAGAATGTTGCGGCCCACGCTTCCATCCCGTACGGATTTAATAACCAAGCTGCCGGATGAACCCGTGGAGGTGGTTTGTGATGCCACCCAGATTCAGCAAATCCTGCTTAACCTGTGTACCAACTCATCGCATGCGGTTCCCGTGGGCGCAGGGCGGATCGAGGTCGGCGTTGATGTCCTGGGCGTCGATGCTGCAAAGCGGTTGACGCCGGAATGGAAGCGCAATGGGCCCGCAGCGCATCTTTGGGTGGCCGACAACGGCCCTGGTATTCCGATCGAGTATCAGGACAAGGTTTTAGAGCCTTTCTTCACCACCAAGCCGCGAGGCATGGGCACAGGCCTGGGACTGTCTTTGGTGCAGCGCATTGCCTCGGAGCATGGTGGATTGTTGAAAATCCAGTCAAAAGCCGATGCCGGGTGCGCAGTCCATGTTCTCTTGCCCCTGCATGAGTTTGATCAGTCAATCAGCCAGGACGAGGAAAAGGACGCTGGTGAAAACAAAATCGAGACAGGCCGGGGTCATGGCCAGAACGTGCTTTGCATCGACGACGACGAAGTCATTCTCCTGATGTTGGAAGGCATCTTGAAGGCCGGTGGTTTTCAGGTGACCACCTGCCAATCGCCTCAAGAAGCCATCGATCTGTTCGTTCGATATCCTGCCAAATATCAAGTTGTGGTTACCGACTTTGACATGCCAAGCATGTCTGGCATTGCTGTGGCGCGTGAAATTCTGGCTCTGCAGCCTGACTTGGTCGTGGTATTGCAATCGGGGTATGTGACGGAACAATTGCAGGCGGAGGCGAACGCCTTGGGAATAAAGGCCGTGCTGAACAAGGAAAACGCGTGGCGGCAACTGCCATTGACGATTACCGAGCTGCTTCAATCCCCGTCAGACTAAATCCATTCATGGATTTGCAGTGTCCGCGAACGTAAATGGCCAAGCCATAGGATCAATATCCTGAAAAGCCTTGTTTTGTACCGGCTGAGAAGTTTCCAGCTCATTGGGCGTGCATTGTGTCGATACGCAGCGGCCTCGTCATGCCCAAGCGGGGCAGTTAGTCGCGTACTGCCGAGCCATTCAACAGGCCCAAGCCAAAAAGGCTGCAATCAAGGCCCGCTGGTTAAGGCACGGTGCTTAGAGAGGGCCTTCCATCGCACCTGCAATCCATGCCGCGGTGCTTGCGGCAGCGATGCCTGTGCCGCGTTGGGGCACGCCCATGCCTGCTCAGGTGATCCGGCGGCGGTGAACTGATGCGACTGGCCTGTGAGCTGCAGCCAGATGTGTTGCGGCTGAAATAGCCTGGACTTGACGCTCGTTCACAATGGCTGACCAAGCGCTTGCGGCTGGACCGCGTAACAGCATGGACATGGCATCACCCCACGACAAGGAGGCTGCCTGGCCGTTCGCCCGAGGCGAAATGGCGCAGCGCGTGTCCCGGCATGACTGGGCGTCCACCCCGCTGGGCGCCGTGGACAGCTGGCCCACACGGCTGCGCATGGCCGTGGAGCTCATGCTTGCCTGCCGACAGCCTGTCTACATCGCGTGGGGACCTCATTACACGTCCCTGTACAACGACGGCTACATCCCCTTCCTGGGCAGCAAGCATCCTAGTGCGTTGGGGCGGCCCTACGCCGCGGTGTGGCCAGAAATTTGGGACGAGTACCGCCCCATTGCCGAGGCGACGATGACGGGCCAGTCCCACTCCTTCATCGACCGTCCCGTGGCGCTGCGGGAGCGCGACGGGCGCCCCATGAGCTGGTTCACCTTTTCCTGGACACCGCTGCGTGACGACGTGGGGCAGGTGGCCGGGTTCTTCTGCATGGCTGCCGAGACGACCGACCAGGTCCTGGCGCGGCAGGTGTACCAGCAGACCGAGGCTCGGCACGCCTATTTGCTCAGGCTCAGCGACGCGCTGCGGCCACTGGCCGGCGCGCAGCGCATCAAGGCCGTGGCCACGTGCATTCTCGGCGAGGCCCTGGGTACCGATCGGGTGCTCTACGCCGAGCACGTTGTTCGCGACGGTACGGATCTTTGGCTGATTGAAGACGCGTACTGCCGTTCCGGCCATGCGTTTGCCGATGGCCTGTATCCGCTGGATAGCTTTGGCCGCGACGCCTACGCGTTGCTGCAGGGGCGTGCGGTCGTGGTGAGTGACGTGGCCCGGGATGCCGGCATCGAGGCGTCGGCCCAGGCGACGTTCGAGGCGATGTCGATTGCAGCGTACGCGGTGCAGCCGCTCGTCAAAGAAGGCCGCTTCATCGCGCTGCTGGCGATGAACCAGGTCACGCCGCGGCAGTGGACGCCGCTGGAACTGGAGTTGCTGCAGGAAACGGCCGAACGCACCTGGGCCGCCGTCGAGCGCGAACGGGCCGAGGCGGCACTGCGCGACAGCAAGGAGCAGCTGCGCCTGGCCCTCGACGCCGGGGGCATGGGCATCTTCATCTGGGATTTCAATGGGGACCACCTGGCGTGGGATGAGCGGCAGTACGAGCTCTTTGGCGTCGACAGGCGCGAAGGGGAGATGACGGGTGAACGTGCTTTGGCGCGCGTGCACCCCGAGGACCGGCCGCCGCTGGAGGCCGCGATCCGCGCCGTGGTCGATGCTGGCCAGGGCACGTTCCGGTTCGAATTCCGTGTTCCGCAGCCCACGGGGCGGGTGCGCTGGGTGGCCGGCCGTGCGCAGGTCATGCCGGGGCCGGACGGGCGCGCGGCCCGGATGATTGGGCTCAATTTCGACACGACGCAGGCCCACGAAGCCGATGCGGCGCTGGCCCGCAGCAATGAAGAGCTGCGCATCGCCGCCGAGCGGGTACAGCTGGCGCTGTCGGCCGGGGCCATCGTCGGCACCTGGCTGTGGGACCTGCAGGCCGACTCCTTGATGGTTGACGAGCGCCTTGGCGCAGAGCTTTGGCCTGGACGCCGCGTTGGGGCGAACCGGATTGAAGCCGGAGCAGGTGCTGGCAAGCATCCATCCCGAGGACTTGCCTGGCGTGCGCTCGGCCATCGACGAGGCGATCGCGCAGGGCGGCCCCTACAGGCGTGAATACCGCGTGCGTGGCCTTGATGGCGTCTACCGCTGGGTTGAGGCCAATGGCCGCGTGGACTTGGCCGAGGATGGCCGGCCGTTGCGCTTTCCTGGCGTGCTGCTTGACGTGGAGCCCCGCCGTACGCTGGAGGTTGAACGGGACCGCGCCATGGAGCTGCTGCGTGCGTTTGCGAACGCCGTGCCCGGTGTGGTGTACGCCAAGGACCGCGACGGGCGCGTGCTGGTGGCCAACCGGGGCATGGCCGAGCTGGTCGGATGCCCGCTGCAAAGCCTGCTCAACAAGACCGAGCTCGAATTCCGCGATGACAAGTGCCAGGCCGAGGCCACGATGGTGGCCGACCGCCGCGTCATGGACAGCGGTGTCGTGGAGCAATCCGAGGAAACGGTGACCTGCCCGGACGGCACTTCCACCGTATGGTTGTGCACGAAGGCGCCGTTCACCGATGGACAGGGGCGCGTCATCGGCATCATCGGTGCATCGCTCGACATCACGGCGCGCAAGGCGGCCGAGCAGGCGCTGGCGGCGCTCAATGCCACCCTGGAGCAGCGGGTGGCTGAGCGCACCGCCGAGCTGGCTGCCGCACGCGATGCCGCCGAGGCTGCCAGCCGAGCCAAAAGCGCCTTCCTGGCCAACATGAGCCACGAGCTGCGCACGCCCATGAACGCCATCCTCGGCCTGGCACACCTGCTGGCGCAGGACGCCCTGGCGGCTCGCCAGGCCCAGCAGCTGGCCAAGATCGAGGGCGCCGCGCGGCACTTGCTGTCCGTCATCAGCGACATCCTGGACATCTCCAAGATCGAGGCCGGCAAGGTACAGCTGGAGCGGCGTGACTTTTCCCTGGCCGCGTTGCTGCAGGAAGTGCGTTCGATCGTTGACGCCCCTGCGGCGGCCAAGGGGCTGGGCATTTCGCTAGACACCGCCAACGTGCCGGCTTGGCTGCGCGGCGACGACACGCGCGTGCGCCAGGCGCTGCTCAACTACGCGGGCAACGCGATCAAGTTCACGACCAGCGGCCACATCTCGCTGCGGGCCTTGGTGGAGCAGCGGCATGGAGAAAAGCTGCTGGTGCGTTTTGAAGTCGAGGACACGGGCAAGGGCGTCGAGCCACAGCAAGTGGCACGTCTCTTCGAGGCTTTCGAGCAGGCGGACTCCTCCACGACGCGAGAACACGGTGGGACCGGGCTGGGATTGGCCATCACCCGGCGCCTGGCTGAACTCATGGGCGGCAGCGCCGGCGTGCGTCCCCGCCCAGGTAACGGGAGCGTTTTTTGGTTCACGGCCTGGCTGGAACAGAGCCTCGAAACTTCGCCGTCCGAGGCTATACCTGAAGCAGCCGACGCCAAGCTGAAAGAGCGCCATGCCGGCAAACGCGTTCTGGTCGCCGAGGACAACGCCATCAATCGCGAGGTGGCGTTGGCCATGCTGCGCGCGGTGTGGCTACGGGCGGACGTTGCAGAGAACGGGCAAGCTGCGGTGGAAATGGCCAGTCAGGGCGGCTATGACCTGGTGCTCATGGACATGCAAATGCCTGTTATGGATGGATTGCAGGCCACACGGGCACTGCGAGCGATGCCGCAGCTCCAAACAGTGCCCATCCTGGCGATGACGGCAAACGTTTTCGACGAGGACCGAGTGGCCTGCCTGGCCGCAGGCATGGATGACTTCGCTTCCAAGCCCGTACAGCCGCAAGCACTGTACGCAACGCTACTCAAATGGCTTGACCGCAGCGCGCTGAAGTAGGCAGCTTCTTCTGCGGATCATTATTTCCGGGGAAGGGCTGACCTTCGGTGCAAATCGGTACGGCCGTCATGAGGTGCAAGGCTTCCTGTTCAGTCCGGCTTTGCCGCCGCAGCAGATCGAAGCCATGCTCGCGGCGGCGTGACGAGGGGACGGGTGCAGGCCGAGCCGACAGTCATGGCGACAGCGCGCCGCGGGCCGGGTCCGCTGCCTCTTGCCCGCGGGGGGGCGCTGTCAGCGCTCGACCTCGATGTCGCTGAGCGGCTTGCTGCAACAGGGCAGGAACCAGCCCTGCGCCACCTCGCGCGGACGCAGGCCGCCGCCTTGTTTCATCTCCACTTCGCCGGCAAGCTTGCGCGTGCGGCAGGTGCCACAAACACCGTTGGAGCAGCTGAATGGCCAGCGTACGCCCGCGCGTTGTGCTGCCTTGAGCACCGTTTCGTCGGCACCGCACTCGAAGCGCTCGCCTCGGCTCTTGAGCGTGATGGCAAAGCGCTGCGCCGGATCGGCGGCGGCGATTTGCTCCGAGGCGGCTTCCACCTCCGTTGCAATCTCAACCGGCAGGCTCTCGAAGTTGAAACTTTCCTCGTGGTAGCGGGCCATGTCGAACCCGGCCTCGGCCAGCATGGCGCGCACCGCCGCCATGAAGGGCGCTGGCCCGCAGCACCAGACCTCGCGCTCCAGCAGGTCCGGCACCTGTGAGCGCAGCAGTGGCAGGCTCAACCGTCCCAGCAAGCCGCTGTAGTCCGGGTGGCTGCCGCGCTGCTCGCACACCATGGTGGCGTGCCAGCGCGGCAGCGAGCGCGCCAGCAGCTTGAGCTCGTCGGCAAACGCGATGTCCTGCGGCGTGCGCGCGGCGTGTATGAAATGCACGTCGGCGTCCAGCCCCAGATCGGCCCATGCGCGCGACATGGACATGAGCGGCGTGATGCCGCTGCCGCCCGACAGGTAGAGCTGCCCGCGCGCAGGCGCCTTCACAGGGCCGGGCGGAAAACAGAAGCTGCCCGCCGGTCCCGTGGCCGACAACCGCGTGCCCGGCTTCACGTGGTCGTGCAGCCAGTTGGACACCTGCCCGCCAGGAACGCGCTTGACCGTGATGGTCAGCGTGTCTGGCCGTGTGGGCGTGGAGCAAAGCGTGTAGGAGCGCGAAACCGGCTCGCCGTCGATGTCCAGGCGCAGCGTGATGAACTGTCCCGGACGGTAGCGGAAGCTGCGCGCCTCCACCGGGCGCAGCACGAAGCTGCGCACGTCGTGGGTCTCATCGCGAACCCGCACGCATTCGAGCCATTCGTCATCGCCGCCCCAGGCGGGGGCGGGCGCATCGGCCAGGTCAAGATAAGTCAGGGTCATGGCGTCGTCCGTTACGGGTTCACGGCAGTGCGGGGCGGCTGGGCTGGCAGCGGCTTCAGCGCGCGCCGCCCACGCCTGCACGCATGCGGCTCACGTACCAGTTGGAAAAGGCTTCCACCAGGCTCTCGGTGAAGGGCGAGTAGGGCCCGGGCCGGTAGGCGCGGCTGGACACGCCGGCATGCGAGGCTTCCACCAGGCGGCGGTCCTGGTCGTTGGTGGCGTTCCATACGGCGGTGAGGGTGGGCACGTCATAGTCCACGCCTTCCACCGCGTCCTTGTGCACGCACCAGGTGGTGCGCACCAGCGTGCGGCCTGCACTCAGCGGGATCACGGAGAAGCTCACCACGTGGTCGCTCATGAAGTGGTGCCAGGAGTTGGGCTGCGTCCAGAACGACAATCCGCCCAGCGACTTGTCCGTGAAGTCGCCCAACAGCTTCTTGCAGGCCACTTCGGTGCTCATGGTCTGCGACTCGCCGGCGCGGTCCAGCGGCAGCCGCTGCGTGCGAAAACCCGTGATGAGCGTGTCCAGTTCCTCGATGCGCGCACTGGGCAGGCCCATGGCTTCCCAGCGGCAGTGGCTGTCCTTGACGGTCTGCTCGAACTGCGCGATGCCTTCAGCGTTCTGAGGGCCGGGCTGGGCGCCGAAGCCGTGCTCGTACAGGGAAATGGTCAGCTCGGGATGGTTGCCCACGCAGTGGTAGCACTCGCGGTTGTTCTCCAGCGTGAGCTTCCAGTTGCCCTCCTCGATGAGCTCCACCTGCGCGGCCACCTTGCAGTCGTTGAGCTTGTGCGGCGCCAGGTAGGGGCGCATGCGGGCAGCAACGTCCTCGAAGTCCTGCGGCGGCTCATCGGCCAGGCAGATGAAGAGCAGGCCTTCCAGGTTGCGCAGGTGCACCTTGTGCAGGCTGTGCTGGTCGCGCAGGAAAGTCTCGCCCATGTGGTCGGCGTGAATGAGGTTGCCGTCCAGATCGTAGGTCCATTGGTGATAAGGGCAAACGATGTTGCCCAGGCTGCCCTGGTGCTCCTCGCACAGCCGCGAGCCGCGGTGGCGGCACACGTTGTGGAAAGCCTTGAGGTTCATGTCATCGTCGCGAACGATGAGCACGGAATCCTGGCCCACGTCCACCGTGATGTAGTCGCCCGGCTCGGCCACTTGCGGCGCCACGGCCACGAAGATCCAGTGCCGGGCGAAGATGTACTCCATGTCCGCCTGGAACACCTCTTCGCTCAGGTAGAAGGGCGCTTCCAGGCTGTGGCCAGGCAGGCGGCGCTCCAGCAGTTGCTGCAGCTGGGCGTTCGCCCAAGCTTTGCCGGTATGCAAGGTGACGGGTTGAGCCTTGGTCGTCATCGGTATTCCTTGAGATGGCCAGTGGGGTGGTTTGCGTTGTCCGAAGCGCTGCCGCGTCTTCTGGCGTCCTGGTGATGTCCATTTTTCGACACGGGGAAATCGAAGCCTTGTGCTCGGCGGACACGGACTTGCCAGGAATCGACATCGGGCGCCCTGGACCGACATTCGTAGGTGGTCTTGCCAGTCATCGCGGTTGTGCACTGAGGTCGCTGCATTTGCTCGCTGGTTGAGCCAAAAACCAGTCAATTCACTGCAAGTTTTTTGCATTTCCCTGTCGCATTTGCGTGATTGAGTCCTGCGGACAGCCGGCCGGCGCGTGTCTGCCATGGCGGATGCAAACAGGTATGGCGCAAAGACACATGTCGAACTAAGGACATTCTGGGATGTCGGATTTGTGCAAGTGCGTGTCCATGCCGCACAAGCCGCGCAAGTGGCGTAGCCGAAAAATCCCGCCGAAGTCGTTCAGCGACCCAACAGCCCTTCCTGACCGCATCACAACGCGCAAGCACATGAAGCAAAAACCGTTTTTCGCCGCGCCGCTGCAAGACACCTACCCACGCATTGCCAAGGCGCTGGAGCAGGAGCTTGGAAGGCAGCAGGGCCCGTCGCGCGAGCAGGTCCAGGCCTTCACCTCACGCTTCCCCATCTACGGCAACCACTGAACGGCAGGGATTCCATGAACGAGCTTCACGCCAGGTCCATCGTCATCGACGGACTGATCATTTCCAAATGGGACCGCTCCGTCTTCGAGGACATGAAAAAGGGTGGCCTCACTGCCGCCAACTGCACGGTCTCCGTCTGGGACGATTTCAAGGGCACGGTGCACAACATCGCGCAGATGAAGGCCATGATCCGGGACAACGCGGACCTGCTGAGCCTTGTGCGCACCACGGCCGACATCGAACAGGCCAAGCGTGACGGCAAGACCGGCATCATCCTGGGCTTCCAGAACGCCCACGCGTTTGAAGACCACCTGGGCCACATCGAAGCCTTCGCCGACATGGGCGTGCGCGTGGTCCAGCTC